>JAXDNZ010000514.1:0-6913 GCA_034669185.1 Hyphomicrobiales bacterium | reverse complement strand
TTCGGCGGGAGACTTCGCCATCCTCACCGCGTCCCGTTGCTCATGTGGAAATCGCGCATGCGCCGGAACAGCGCGCTGTCATGGCTTGCCGGCGTCGCAACCTCCCCCGTGACCCAGGCGTAAAGCTCGGGCTCGGGCACATCGAGGATCTGCTCGAATTCGCCGAGTTCAACGTCGCTGAGCGCGGCGATATGCGCATCCGCGAAGCGACCGGTGATCAGGTCCACCTCGCGCGTGCCGCGATGCCAGGCGCGGAACAGCAACCGCCGCCGCCGGTGGTCCAGGCCTTCGCTCGATATCGTCGTGCCGGTCATGAAAATCTCAACGCGAAAAGCCCGGACGGGCCGGGCGGGGTTGATATAGCGGCGGCGAGCCGGAATGTCAGCGCCCTGCGCACCACATTTGGTAGGATACTGACGCAGCCGATCGGAATGCCCATGAGTGAGCCCAATCCGCCATCCGGTTTTGAGCCATTGTTTCGGACCAGCCCGTTTCTCGAGACGACCGGGCCGTATTTCTATCGCAAGGAACCGCAGGGCGGATTTGTGATCGGCCTGCGCGTGCTCGAGAAACATGCGAATGCGCGCGGAACCGCCCATGGCGGGCTGTTGATGACTCTCCTCGATGTCGCGCTCGGCTACAGCTCGGGCTTTAGCCGGGACCCGCCCGCCAAGCTGACCACCGCAAGCCTCACCGCGGATTTTGCCGGCGCGCCGAAGGTCGGCGACTGGGTCGAGGCGCATGTCGATGTGCAGAAAATCGGCGGACGGCTCGCCTTCGCGAACGCGTTCCTGGTGGTCGACGGCGAGCGTGTCGTTCGCGGCAGCGCGGTATTCGCCCGCAACGCGCCGGCGCCAGACAGCTAAGCGGCCATGCGCCCGCCGCTCCTCGATCCGCTGTTCGCGTCGCTCACGAGCCTGTCCGGCATCGGGCCGAAGCTCGCGAAGCTGTTCGGGCGGCTGCTCGACCGCGAGACGCCGCGCGTCGTCGACCTCCTGTTCCGCCTGCCCGTCGGCACGATCGACCGCCGCGCGCGGCCGAAACTGCGCGACGTTGCGCCCGACACGGTGGTGACGATTGCGGTCACGGTCGACCGTCATCGCGCGCCGCCGCCGAACCGGCCGCGCGCGCCGTACCAGATCTATGCGAGCGACGAGACCGGCGACATCACGCTGACTTTCTTCAATGCCCGCAAAGACTACCTGGAAAAGCTTCTACCGGTGGGCGAGCTTCGTTACGTGTCCGGCACCGCGGCCTATTACGACAGCATGCTGCAGATGGTGCACCCGGACCGCGTGGTCACCGAAGCCGACCTGCCGAAGTTGCCGCTGGTCGAGCCGGTCTATCCGCTGACCGAAGGGCTCGGCCTCAACCTGGTGCGCAAAGCGGCCGAGGCCGCGCTCGCCAAGGCGCCAGTGCTGCCCGAATGGCAGGATGAGGCCTGGCTGCGACAACGGGAATGGCCTTCATTCGGGGACGCGCTCGCGCATCTGCATCATCCTGCCGACCCCGGCGCGATCGCGCCCGACGGCGCGGCATGGACGCGGCTCGCCTATGACGAGTTTCTCGCCGGGCAACTCGCCCTTGCGCTGGTGCGCGCGAACCAGAAGCGCCTCGCCGGACGGCCGAGCGTCGGCGACGGCCGCATCAAGAAGAAGATCGTGGCCGCACTGCCCTATTCGCTCACGACCGCGCAAGCGCGCGCGGTCGAGGAGATCGCGGCCGATCTCGCGCAGGGCGAACGCATGCTGCGCCTCCTTCAGGGCGACGTGGGTTCGGGCAAGACGGTGGTGGCGCTGCTCGCCGCCGCAACCGTGATCGAGGCCGGCCGTCAGGCCGCCCTGATGGCTCCGACCGAGATTTTGGCGCGCCAGCATCTGAAAACCATCGCGCCGCTGGCCGAAGCGGCGGGATTGCGCGTGGCGATCCTCACCGGGCGCGAGCGCGGCAAGGAACGCGCCGCAACGCTGGAGCGCCTTGCATCGGGCGATCTCGACCTGCTCGTCGGCACCCATGCCCTGTTCCAGGACGAAGTCGAATTCCGCGATCTCGCGCTCGCGATCGTCGACGAGCAGCACCGCTTCGGTGTGCATCAGCGTCTTGCGCTCGCGCGCAAAGGGCAAGCCGTCGACGTGCTGGTGCTGACCGCGACGCCGATCCCGCGCACGCTGGTGCTGACCTATTTCGGCGACATGGACGTGTCGCAACTGCGCGAGAAGCCGGCCGGGCGGCAGCCGATCGACACGCGTGCGATCTCGCTCGGGCGCATCAACGACGTGGTCGCGGCGGTCGGGCGCGCGCTGGAGCGCGGCGAACGGGTCTACTGGGTGTGTCCGCTGGTCGCCGAATCCGAGGTGAGCGATCTGGCCGCCGCCGAACAGCGCTTCGAGGACCTGAAACAGCACTTCGAGGGCGCCGATCTCGTCCACGGCAAGATGAAGGGAGCCGACAAGGATGCCGCGATGGCGCGTTTCGCGGCCGGCGAGACCCGGCTGCTCGTCGCCACGACGGTGATCGAGGTCGGCGTCGATGTGCCGCAAGCCACCGTGATGGTGATCGAGCATGCCGAGCGGTTCGGGCTCGCGCAGTTGCATCAGCTCCGCGGCCGCATCGGGCGTGGCCGGGATCGGTCGACCTGCATCCTGCTTTATCGCGCGCCGCTCGGTGAGACCGCCAAGGCGCGCATCGAGATCCTGCGCGAGACCGAGGACGGTTTCCGCATCGCCGAAGAGGATTTGCGCCTGCGCGGTGAAGGTGACGTGCTGGGCACACGCCAGTCCGGCCTGCCGGGCTTTCGAGTCGCACGGATCGAAACGCATGGGCCGCTGCTCGAGCCCGCGCGCAAGGACGCGCAACTCGTGCTCGCGCGCGACCCGACGCTCACCTCCGAGCGCGGGCAGGCGCTGCGTCACCTGCTCTATCTGTTCGACCGCGACGAGGCGATCCGGCTGCTCCGGGCGGGGTAGCTAGTGCTGCCCCTCGAGCGGATCCGGGCCGTAGCGGTTGGGTCCGGTCGTGCCCTTCATGCAGTACCACACGAACAGCAGGATCCCTCCGATACCCGTAAGGGCGATCAGGTACCACCAACCGGTCCGGTCGAGATCGTGCAGGCGGCGTATGGCAACGGCAAGAATTGGCAAGAACAGCGCGAGTATCGCAATCGTTTGGACCGGCCGGACTTCCATGTCGGGAAAGATGAAGAGATCGATCCCCACGGCGATGAGCACGACGATCACGTAAAATAGTACGAAGTACCAGTACTCGGATCGCGACGCGCGCCCCGAAAACGTCACGTAGTTGCTGAATCCCGATGAAATCGCTTGCGTAAAGCCCATTGAGTCGCCTCCCCAGCCAAAATGTCGCAGGGAACCTAACACAGCGTTCCACAAAGGAAAGCGGAAGCACCGGTCCCGCACAGCGAAGCGATGCAACCTGTCAGCGTCGGAGCCGCAAGACTTCCCGTTACTCGGCCGCGGTCGCGTTCTGGCGCACGGTCCTGGCGGCACGCGCCTGCTCGGCCAGTGCGGCGAGCCGCTTTTGCTGATCGCCGCCGCCGCCCGGCTGGATCATTCCGGCGCTCATCAACAGCTTGGCCGAATCCTCCACCGAGATGTCGAGCTCGATGATGTCGCGCCGTAAGACATAGAAGAAGAAGCCGGTGGTCGGGTTCGGCGTGCACGGCATGAACGCCGAGACGTATTCCTCATCGCTCGGCAGCACCGTGGTGATGTCGGCGCCGGGCGGCGTCGAGAGGAAGACGAGCGACCACATGCCGGGCGCCGGGAATTCGACCAGCCCGACGGTGCGGAAGGTCGAGCCCGTCTTCGAGAACAGCGTCTCGAACACCTGTTTGAGGCCGCGATAGATCGGCCGCACGATCGGCACGCGCTCGAGGAAGGTCTCGCCGATCTCGAACAGCGTGCGGCCGACGAGGTTGGCGGTCAGGAAGCCCAGCATGGTCAGCGCCAGGAATGCGATGATCAGGCCGAAGCCCGGAATCTTGATCGGCAGGTAGGTTTCCGGCCGGTAGGCGATCGGAATGAACGGCCGCACCAGGTCATCGACCCAGGTCACGAACGACCAGATCAGCCAGACGGTGATGGCGATCGGGCCGGCAACGATCAGACCGGTGAGGAAATAGGTGCGAACACGGCTGCCAAAGCCGGGATGCAGTGGCGGTTGCGGTGCCGGCACCGGAGCGCCGGGACTATCGGGCATGGTCATGGTCTGAAGTTATGTCGGAGCGGCTTCCAATGAAAGCCGCCCTTTCTTGCGCCAGTCTATGAAAAATCGATGGCGCGGCGCCATTGGGGGCTGGCGCCGCCTCATGACGCGGTCAACGGCCTATTCGACGGTCACGGACTTCGCGAGGTTGCGCGGCTGGTCGACGTCGGTACCGAGCATGACGGCCGTGTGATAGGCGATCAACTGTACCGGGATCGCGTAGACAAGCGGCGTCACGGTCGCGGGCATTTCCGGAAGCGTCAGCGTCACGGTCGAAGTCACGGTCGCCTCGGCGGCGCCTTTCGGGTCGGTGACGAGGATGATCCGCCCTCCCCGCGCCGCGACCTCCTGCATGTTCGATACGGTCTTTTCGAACACGCGATCGTAAGGCGCGATCACGACCACCGGCATCGTCTCGTCGATCAGCGCGATCGGTCCATGCTTGAGCTCGCCCGCGGCGTAGCCCTCGGCGTGGATGTAGGAGATTTCCTTCAGCTTCAGCGCGCCTTCGAGGGCGAGCGGGTACGACGTGCCGCGGCCGAGATAGAGCACATCGCGGCTTTTCGCGAGCTCACGCGCGAGTTCCTCGATGCGCGGCTCGAGCCGCAGCGCCTCGTTCATCAGTCGCGGCACCTCGATCAATGCGCGCACGAGCTTGCGCTCGTCTTCCGCCGAGAGGATGCCGCGCGCGCGGCCGGCCCCGATCGCCAGACATGCCAGCGCCGCAAGCTGACAAGTGAAGGCCTTGGTCGACGCGACCCCGATCTCCGGCCCCGCGAGGATCGGCATCACAACATCGCTTTCGCGCGCGATCGTCGAAGACGGCACGTTGACGACCGAAAGAATGTGCTGCTTCTGCTCCTTGGCATAGCGCAGCGTCGCGAGCGTGTCGGCGGTCTCGCCCGATTGCGACACGAAGATCGCAAGCCCGCCGGGCGCGAAGGGCGCCTCGCGATAGCGGAATTCGGACGCGACATCGATCTCGACCGGCAGACGTGCGAAGCGCTCGAACCAGTATTTTGCGACGAGCCCGGCGTAATAGGCGGTACCGCAGGCCGACATCGAGATACGCTCGATCTTGCGGAAATCGAACGGCAACTCGGGCAGGCGCACGCGCTCGGCCACCATGTCGAGATAATGGGCGAGCGTGTGGCCGACGACTTCCGGCTGCTCGTGAATCTCCTTGGCCATGAAATGACGATGGTTGCCTTTGTCGACCAGCAACGCGCCGGCGGCCGACTTGATGACGGGGCGAACCACCCCGTGCCCGCCAGCGTCGTACACCTGCACGCTGCCGCGATGCACGACGACCCAGTCGCCGTCTTCCAGGTAGCTGATCGTGTCGGTGAACGGCGCAAGCGCGATCGCATCCGAGCCGAGATACATTTCGCCGTTGCCGTAGCCGACCGCGAGCGGCGGGCCGTTGCGCGCGCCGACGAGCAGATCATCCTCGCCCTCGAACAGGAAGGCGAGCGCGAACGCGCCGCGCAGGCGTGGCAGTGCCGCCTTGACGGCATCGGCCGGCCCGCGGCCCTGTTTCATCTCCTCGGTGACGAGATGCGCGACCACCTCGGTGTCGGTCTCGGTCGAGAACTTGACGCCCTTCTTCTGCAGCTCTTCGCGCAACTCGCGGAAATTCTCGATGATGCCGTTGTGCACGACCGCGACCTTGTCGGTCGCGTGCGGATGCGCGTTGACCTCATTGGGCCGGCCGTGCGTCGCCCAGCGCGTGTGGCCGATGCCGCTGTGGCCGCCGAGCGGCTCCTTGGTCAGGCGCTTTTCGAGGTTCTTCAGCTTGCCTTCGGCGCGGCGGCGCGTGAGATGCCCGCCTTCGAGCGTCGCGACGCCAGCGGAGTCATAGCCGCGATACTCGAGGCGCTTGAGCGCCTCGACCATTTCCTCCGCGACCGGCTCGCGGCCGAGAATGCCGACAATTCCGCACATCCCGTATCCCCTGAAATCAAGCCCCCACGATGCCCGAATCCGGTTTAGACGCGGCTAACAGCGCACGGAAATCAAAAAGAATATCGTTCTGTGACAGGCGCCACGCGTCGAACGAGGTTAACGCCTGGTTTTTGGCTTTTTCCTAGCAGGCTTTGTGGCCGGCGATTTTGCCGCAGGTTTTTTCGCCGCGGGTTTTGTCCTGGCGGCGCCCTTGGCCCAACCGGTCTTGTTGACCTGCCGGCCGCGGCCGATCGCGAGCGCGCCCGCCGGCACGTCATCGGTGATCACCGAGCCCGAGCCCACATAGGCGTTGTCGCCGACCGTCACGGGAGCAACCAGCGCCGAGTTCGAGCCGATGAACGCGCCCTTGCCGACCTTGGTCTGATGCTTCTGCTTGCCGTCGTAATTGCAGAAGATCGTGCCGGCGCCGATGTTCGCGCCTGCGCCGACGCGGCCGTCGCCGATATAGGCAAGGTGATTGGCCTTGGCACCCTCGCCGATGTCGACCGCCTTCACCTCCACGAAATTCCCGATGCGCACCTTGGCGCCGAGCTTCGCGCCCGGCCGCAGCCGCGCAAACGGCCCGACCGACGCGCCCTTGCCGACATGCGCGCCTTGCAGATGCGAGAAGGCGTGGATGACCGCGCCGTCTTCGACCGTAACGCCGGGGCCGAACACCACGTTCGGCTCAATCGAGACGTCGCGGCCGAAGGTCGTGTCGGCCGACAGGTAGACGGTCTCGGGC
>JAXDNZ010000513.1:0-4821 GCA_034669185.1 Hyphomicrobiales bacterium | reverse complement strand
GATATGGACACCCATATATATTGACCCATCGGTATTGCTCCTATGAAGACCACGCTGGAGATATCCGATCCGCTGCTGCGCGAAGCACGCAAGGTCGCGGCACGCGAGCGCACTACCCTGCGGGCACTCGTCGAGCAGGGATTGCGGCGCGTCGTCAGTGAAAAACAGAAGCGGCCGGCCTTCAGGTTGCGCAAAGCAAGCTTCAATGGACACGGGCTAAATCCAGAACTTCGAGACGCCGCGTGGGAGCGCGTACGCGACATCGCCTACGAGGGACGCGGCGGGTGATCGCGGTTGACACCAATGTTCTTGTCTACGCGCATCGCGAGGATTCGCCGTTCCACGAAGCTGCGGCGCGCAGATTATCGCAGCTCGCGGAGAGTTCGGCATCATGGGTCATCCCGTGGCCGTGCCTGCATGAGTTTCTCGCCATCGCAACGCATCCGCGCATCTAC
Organism: Hyphomicrobiales bacterium; assembly: GCA_034669185.1. GTDB lineage: Bacteria > Pseudomonadota > Alphaproteobacteria > Rhizobiales > Xanthobacteraceae > PALSA-894. The sequence goes on along the minus strand of JAXDNZ010000513.1, from coordinate 4,366 downwards.
AATCCACCAACTCCCTTGGGCCTGGCACTTGAACAGGTCGATGCCTGGCTCGAGGCGCCGACACTCGTGCTGCTGTCTGAGTCGGATCAGCACTGGCCGGCGTTGCGGGCGCTTGCGGACGCGGGACAAGTCACCGGCGCTCGGATGCACGACGCGCGCATCGCTGCGCTTTGCCTGCAGCACGGCGTGCGCGAATTGTGGTCGGCCGATCGCGATTTCAGCCGTTTCGGCGGGCTAACCGTGGTCAATCCGCTAATACGATAGCGCGCTACTTACCGCCCCTGCGAATGATATTCCGAGTTCGGGCGCATGTCGGTCGCGCTGGCGACGCGGTTCGACATGTTGAAGAAGCCTGCGATCGCGGCGATGTCCCAGATGTCGCGATCGCCAAAGCCCGCGCGGCGCAGCTTTTCGCGGTCGGCTTCCTCGATCGCCCAGGACTGGTTGGTCATCTTCACGGCGAAGTCGAGCATCGCGCGCTGTCGTTTGGAGAGCCGCGCCGCGCGATAATTCATCGCCATCAGCTCGCCGAGTGCCGGCTCGCCCGAATAGACCCGCACCGCCGCGCCGTGCGCGACCAGGCAATAGTAGCAGCGGTTCTGCGACGACACCGCGACCGCGATCATCTCGCGCTCGAGCTTGGAGAGGCCCGACGGCGCCAGCATCAGGTCGTTGTACATCGCGGCGAAGGCTTCGAGCTTGGCGTTGTCGAACGCGTAAGCCGCGAGCACATTCGGGATGAAGCCGAGCTTCTCCTGGCATTTCCTGAAGTAGGCCTGCATGGCGGGCGAGAGCGCGCCGGCCGGAAGCTTCAGCGCCGTGATCGGCCCGTCATCCTGACGCGGCAGGCTCGCGCCTGGCGGCGTCTGCGCGCCCGGGGTCCGGGCTTTCGCGCCGCCGCGCGCGGCGGACGGGAGCGGGCGGCGTTGCGCGGCGGGCCGCCGGGGCGCCGCTGTTTTCGGCGGGGCGCCGACTATCTTGATGGAATGCTTTGTTTTTTTTGCCACGTCCCCTGCTCCCGTTCCGATGCCGTGTTCGGGCGCCAGCCTATCGCCTCCGCGGCGTGGATGAAATCGCGTTCGGCGCAAGTTGAACGCCCTTTTCGCTCGACGCTGCGGTAAGGATTGGAGGAGAGTCGCGCGAAGCACCGCCTCGCCCGGCCGGGGAGCAAGCCATGGCTATTCAGGAGTCGCCTGCGAGCGACGAGGAGCGCGCCGCGCGGCGCCTGATCGAGCAGGTCGGCTCAATCCTCAACAGCCTGCGCGACATCCCGCAGAGCTTCGCGCCGTTGCTGTTCGCGCGCGTCCCGCCGGAGGATTTCGCGCGCTACGAGGCGCGCGAGCTTGCCGAGCTCGCCGAGTCCGCGTGGCGGTTCCTGCAGGAGCGCCGGCCCGGGATCCCCAAAATCCGATTCGAGTCCCGCGTCGGCCCGATCGGCGCCGAGCGGATCAAGACCGTTTCGGTCATCGAGATCATCAATGACGACATGCCGTTCCTGCTCGACTCGATCATGGGCGAGCTGACCGAACAGGGCGTCGAGGTCCGCTTGGTGCTGCATCCGATCTTCACGGTCGAGCGCGAGCCTTCGGGCAGTCTCGTCGGATTCCGCGGCGAAGGCTCGGCGGTCGGCGCCGCGCGGCGCGAAAGCTACATCCACATCCACATCGAGCGGATTGAGGATCAGGCGCGCCAGGCCAGGATCGTCGACGGGATCACGGAGGCGCTCGCCCACGTGCGTGTGTGCGTGCAGGACTGGCGGCCGATGCTGGCGCGCGTCAGCGAGGTGATCAACGAGATCAGGAACAATCCGCCGACGCTTCCGGTCGACGAGATCGCCGAGGCCGCGCAGTTCCTCGACTGGCTGGTCGCCAACAATTTCACCTTCCTCGGCGTACGCGAATACGTGCTCGACAAGGATGCGCAGGACTACCACCAAATGCAGGGGAGCGGTCTCGGCATCCTGCGCGATCCCAACCTGCATGTGCTGCGGCGCGGCAGCGAGCTGGTGTCGATCACGCCCGAGATCATGGAGTTCCTGCGGGAGCCCAAGGCGCTGATCATCACCAAGGCCAACGTGCGCTCGCGCGTGCATCGCCGCGTGCACATGGACTACATCGGCGTGAAGCGCTTCGACGACGACGGCAGCCTCATCGGCGAGTTGCGCATCGTCGGCCTGTTCACGTCGACCGCCTATACCCGCAGCACGCGCTCGATTCCGTATCTGCGGCGCAAGGCCGACGCCTTGATGCGCCGCTCCGGCTTCGATCCGGACAGCCACTCGGGCAAGGCCTTCGCGGCCGTGATCGAGAGCTACCCGCGCGACGACCTGTTCCAGATCGACGAGGACACGCTCTACGGATTCGTGCTCGCGATCATGCATCTGGACGAGCGGCCGCGCGTGCGCGTGCTGCCGCGGCGCGACCGCTTCGATCGCTTCGTGTCGGTGCTGGTGTTCGCGCCGCGCGAGAACTACGAGTCCGCGACGCGCGTCGCCATCGGCAATTATCTGGCCAGCGTCTACCAGGGCCGCGTCTCCGCCTTCTACCCGTTCTTCCCCGAAGGACGGCTGGTGCGCGTGCACTTCATCATCGGTCGCTCCAGCGGCGAGACCCCGAACCCCGACCGCGCGACGCTCGAGCATGCGGTCGAAGAGATCGTGCGCACCTGGACCGACGGGCTGAGCGAGGCGCTGACGCTGCAGGAATCCGGCAAGGCGGCGCAGCTCGTGCGCCGCTATCGCAACGCCTTCCCGCTCGGCTATCGCGAGGCCCATTCGCCGCAAGCCGCGATCGGCGACATCCGCCAGATCGAGACGCTGTCGCCGATCCGGCCGCTCGGGGCCGATTTCTACGCCCGCACCGAGGGCGACAAGCTGTGTCCAGGCCTGAAGGTGTGGAGCCGCGAGCGGCCGATCGCGCTGTCGGAACGCGTGCCCGTGCTGGAGAACATGGGCTTTCGGGTCGTCGACGAGCGCACCTACCGGATCGAGCCGGGCGATGCCATCGTATGGCTGCACGACATGATGCTGGAGCGCGGCGACGGACGCCCGTTCGATCTTGAGCCCGCCAAGAGCCGGCTCGAAGCCGCCTTCATGATGGTGATGCGCGGCCGCGCCGAGAACGACGGCTACAACGCGCTGGTGCTGACCGCGGGACTGCAATGGCGCGACGTCGCACTGCTGCGCACCGTCTCGCGTTTCCTGCGCCAGGCGCGGCTCGCCTATTCGCAGGATTACATGTGGACGACGCTGCGCAAGCATTCCGCGCTCGCCGCGCTGATCGTGCAGCTCTTCCACCTGCGCTTCGATCCGCGCCTTGAGGTCACCCCGGACGAGCGCGCCTCGCGCCAGGCGCAGGTGACGGCCGAGATCGAGACGGCGCTCGGCGCGGTCGAGAGCCTCGACGAGGACCGCATCCTGCGCCACTTCGTCAATGCGATCTCGGTCGCGCTGCGCACGAGTTTCTACCAGCTCGATCAGGGCGGACAGATCAAGCCGACGATCGCGATCAAGTTCGAGAGCCGCAAGCTGATCGACCTGCCGCTGCCGCGTCCGCTCTACGAGATCTTCGTCTATTCGCCGCGCGTCGAAGGCGTGCACCTGCGCTTCGGCAAGGTCGCGCGCGGCGGGCTGCGCTGGTCCGACCGGCCGCAGGATTTCCGCACCGAGGTGCTCGGGCTGGTCAAGGCGCAGCAGGTCAAGAACGCCGTCATCGTGCCGGTCGGCGCCAAGGGCGGCTTCGTGCCGAAGCAACTCCCTGCCGGTCCGCGCGACGCGATCCAGACCGAAGGCACCGCCGCCTACACGCTGTTCGTCGCGAGCCTGCTCGACATCACCGACAACCTCGGCTCGCAGGGCGTGATCCCGCCCCCCAACGTGATCCGCCACGACGGCGACGATCCATATCTGGTGGTCGCGGCCGACAAGGGCACCGCGACCTTCTCCGACACCGCCAACGCGATCTCGGCCGAGTACAATTTCTGGCTCGGTGACGCCTTCGCCTCCGGCGGCTCGGCCGGCTACGACCACAAGAAGATGGGCATCACGGCGCGCGGCGCCTGGGAGGCCGTGCGCCGCCATTTCCGCGAGATGGATGTCGACATCGCCTCGACCCAGTTCACGGTCGCGGGCGTCGGCGACATGTCGGGCGATGTGTTCGGCAACGGCATGCTACGCGAGAAGACCATCAAGCTCATTGCGGCCTTCGATCATCGCGACATTTTCATCGATCCTGCGCCCGATCCGGAAAAGAGCTTTGCCGAGCGCAAGCGGCTGTTCGAACTTCCGCGCTCGAGCTGGCAGGACTACGACAAGGCGTTGATCTCGCCGGGCGGCGGCGTATTTCCGCGCTCGGCCAAGGAAGTCCAG
>JAXDNZ010000512.1:0-3702 GCA_034669185.1 Hyphomicrobiales bacterium | reverse complement strand
CGTGATCGTGCAGGATGATGTGGAGATCGGCGCCAATTCGGCAATCGACCGCGGTGCCATTCGCGACACCGTCATCGGGGAGGGCACCAAGATCGACAATCTCGTCCAGATCGCGCACAACGTTCAGATCGGCCGCAATTGCCTGATAGCGGCGCAGACAGGAATCTCCGGCAGCACGATCGTGGGCGATCACGTGATGATGGGCGGTCAGGTCGGCGTTTCGGACAATCTTGTCATCGCTGACGGCGTGATGATCGCGGCGAGCAGTCGCGTCGGCTACAGCCTTTGGAAGGCGGCACGGTATGGCGGCACGCCCGCCATGCCGGTGCGCGAATGGTTCCGGGAAATTTCCGCACTGCGCCGGCTCGCGCGGCGCGGCGGCAATGCATCCGACGAGATCGAGGGAGGCGGAGAGTGACCGCCAGCCTCGATACCGCCGGCATCCTCGAGATCCTGCAGACGCTGCCGCACCGCTACCCGTTCCTGATGATCGATCGCGTCGTGCAGATGCGGGCCGACGAGTTCGCGGTCGGCATCAAGAACGTGACATTCAACGAGCCGCACTTTCAGGGGCACTTTCCGGGCCAGCCCGTTTTTCCCGGCGTGCTCATGATCGAAGGCATGGCGCAGACCGCGGGCGTGCTGTGCGTTTCGTCTGGTGTGGTCGGCAAGCCGAAGGCGGTCTATTTCATGACCATCGACAAGGCCAAGTTTCGCAAGCCGGTCGTGCCCGGCGACGTGATCGAGTACCACATGACCAAGAAGGCGCGGAAGCGGAACATGTGGTGGTACCGTGGCGAGGCGAAGGTCGCCGGCCAGATCGTCGCCGAAGCCGAAGTCGGCGCGATGCTCATCGAGGCGGACTGAGAACGTGCTCGCGATCGATCCCACCGCCCGCGTCGCGCCGACCGCCATGATCGGCACCGACGTCAAGATCGGCCCGTACTGCATCATCGGCCCGAGCGTGTCGATCGGCGACGGCTGCGAGCTCGTGGGCCAAGTACACATCATGGGCCATACGACGATCGGCCCGGGCACTGTCATCTATCCATTCACTTCGCTCGGCACGCCGCCGCAATCGGTCCATTACCGCGGCGGCCCGACCCGACTCACGGTCGGGGCGAACTGCCAGATCCGCGAAAACGTCACCATCAACATTGGCACTGAAGACGGCGGCGGTATCACGACGGTGGGTGATGATTGTTTCATGATGGTGGGCTCGCATGTCGGGCATGACTGTCACGTCGGCAATCACGTGATGTTCGCCAACAATGCGGTGGTCGGCGGGCATTGTGAAATTGGAGACTATGTGTTCCTCGGCGGGCACGCGGCTGTGCTTCAGCGCGTACGCGTCGGCGAAAGCGTGATGGTCGCGGGGTACGGCGGGCTGCGCGAGGACGTGATCCCGTTCGGTTATGTGATGCATCCCTTCGGGCGCTTGACCGGGCTCAACCTGATCGGGATGCGGCGGCGGGGGATCACTCGCGAGGCGATCCAAGCGGTACGGGCGGCCTACACCGTGCTGTTCAAGAGCGAGGGCCGGTTTGCCGACCGGATCGAGCGGGTCGCGACCGGGTTCGGAGGCGTCGCCGAAGTCGCGAAGATCGTTGCGTTCCTGCGTGCTTCCGCCAAGCGCCCGATCATGATGACGACGCCGCGCGGCTCGCACATCGATCAATTCGAATAGCCAATGACCAGCGCGCGTTCTGCGGGCATGTCGTTGCCGGAGACGGAGGCGGAACGGCCGCTCGCCGTGATCGCAGGCGGCGGGGCGCTTCCGCTCGCGGTGGCCGACGCGGCCACGCGCCACGGCCGGCGCGTCGTGATGTTCGCCGTGCGCGGCTGGGCGGACCCGGCGGCAGTCGAGCGCTATCCACATCACTGGATCGCGCTAGTGCAAGCGGGCCGCTTCCTGCGTCTGGCACGTGCGGAGGGCTGCCGGGACGTTATCCTGCTCGGCGCGGCAGTGCGGCCGCCGTTCTGGTCGCTGCGGCTCGACTGGACGACGTTGCGTATGCTGCCGGCGATCTATCGCGGCTACCGTGGCGGTGACGACCATCTCCTATCCGGCGTCGCCCGCCTTTTCGAGGAACACGAATTCCGCATCGTTGGTGCGCATGAGGTCGCGCCGGAGATTCTGGTTCCATCAGGAAAGATCGGCCGGCTTGATCCATCGCCGCGTGACCTGTCGGATATCACACGCGGACTTGATCTGTTGCGCGCGATCGGCCCGTTCGACGTCGGCCAGGCGGCGGTCGTTGCCAACAATCAGGTGCTGATGGTCGAAGGGATCGACGGCACCGACAACATGCTGGCGCGGATTGCCGAACTGCGCGAGCGCGGTCGTATCCCGACCACAAAGGGCGTCGGCGTACTCATCAAGGCGCCCAAGCCCGGCCAGGATCGTCGCCTCGACATGCCAGCGATCGGACCGAAGACCGTCGAGGCGGCGGCGCGCGCCGGGCTGGCCGGCGTTGCGGTGGTGGCGGGGAGCACGATCATCGCCGAACCCGCCGAAGTCGCGCGCGTTGCTGATGCCGCGGGGCTGTTCGTCCATGGCATCGACGAGCCGCCGGAATGACCCGTCCGCTCTCGATCTGTCTCGTCGCTGGAGAGGAATCGGGCGACCTGCTCGGTGCGGCGCTGATGCGCGCGCTGCGGCCGATGCATCCCGATATCCGGTTCGCGGGCGTCGGCGGGCGCCACATGGCGGCCGAGGGGATCGTCAGTTTGTTTCCGATCGACGAGTTGTCGATCGTTGGGATCGGCGTGATCGCCAGGAAGCTGCCGCTGATTTTGCGCCGCATCCGAGAGACCGCCGCCGCGATCGTCGCGGCCCGGCCGGACGCGCTCGTCATCGTCGACAGCCCGGACTTCACGCATCGCGTGGCCCGCAAGGTGCGTGCGGCTGCGCCGAATATCCCCATTCTCAACTATGCGCCGCCCTCGATCTGGGCGTGGCGCCCGTGGCGCGCGAGGGCGATGCGCGCCTATGTCGACGAGGCGCTCGCGATCCTGCCGTTCGAGCCCGCCGCACACGAAAAATTCGGCGGGCCGCCCTGCATCTATGTGGGCCATCCGCTGGCCGAGCGGCTCACGGAGTTGCGGCCGGCCGCCGAGGACGCGCGCCGCCGCGACGGCGGCCCGCCGCGCCTGGTCGTTCTGCCCGGGAGCCGGGGGAGCGAGATCCGCCGCCTTGCGGGCCCGTTCGGCGCCGCGATCGGGCAGGTCGCTGCGCGTGTCCGGCCGCTCGATCTCGTGCTGCCGACGCTGCCGCACCTCGCCGCTCAGGTGGTGCAAGCGACGGCGGGCTGGCCGGTACGGCCGCATATCGTGACCGATCCGACCGAGAAATACGCGGCGTTCCGCACTGCGCGGGCTGCGCTCGCCGCGTCCGGTACCGTGACGCTTGAACTGGCCCTCGCCGGCGTGCCGATGGTCGCCGCCTATCGCGTCCCGGCCTGGGAGGGGCTGCTGGTGCGTGCGCTTGCGCACGTCGACACCGTAATCCTCGCCAACCTTGTGCTCGGCGAGAAGGTGGTGCCGGAATATGTGCAGGGAGATTGCACAGCCGAGCGCATCGCGGCCGGCCTCGTCCCGTTGCTGGACGACACTCTCGCGCGGCGGCGTCAGGTCGATGCTTTTGCCCGACTCGACGCCATTATGGATCTTGGCGGTCCTGCACCGAGCGAGCGCGCGGCG
>JAXDNZ010000511.1:0-2567 GCA_034669185.1 Hyphomicrobiales bacterium | reverse complement strand
CGCGGAGCAAGCGCCCTCGCCCTTCGAGACGCCCGCTTCGCGGGCTCCTCAGGGTGAGGGCACAACTTATGCTTCCCCGGGAGGGATCAGCCCTTCCCGCTCATCTTCGCGATGAATGTCGCAAACCCCGCGAGCTGCAGCTTGATCATGTCCCGTGTCGTCTGGTCCTTCAACTCGAGCGTCGTCTCGTCGAACTTCTGCGGCGCGAAGGTGACGATGACCTCCGGCCTTCCGAAGATGAGCGCATCGATCGAGACGAGGCACTGGCGCAGGTGATACTGCATGCGCGAGCCGCCGAGTAGCGCAGGCGACACGGATTGCAGCGCGACCGGCTTGTCCTTGAACGGCTGATCCTTCATGCGCGACACCCAATCGATCGCGTTCTTGAGCGTGCCGGGAATCGTCCAATTGTACTCGGGGCTGACGATGATGACGCCGTCCGCGGCGCGGATCGCGTCCGCGAACGCCGTCACGCTTTGCGGAAAGCCGGTCGCGTCCTGGTCGTCGTGATTGTAGTGCGGGATCGTGTCATAGGGGGGCGCTGGCATGAACCTCATGCCCTCGGGGCCAAGCGGCGGCAGCGCACGCGCAAGCGCGGCGTTGTAGGATTTCTTGCGCAGACTGCCGCAGATCACCAGAACATCAGCCATCGGCTCACGCCTTGCCGGTCAGCTTGCGAATGAAGCCTTCGAACGCGGCAAGCTGCTGGGTGATGAACTTGATGCCGGTCTCGTCCTTGAACTCCATCGTCTTCTCGTCGAACTTGGTCGCCGCCGAGCCGACGAAAATCTCCGGCGTGTTGAACGTGAAGGCGTTGAGGAACACCATCGCCTGACGCAAGTGATACTGCATGCGCGCGCCGCCCATCGGGCCGCCGGTCGCCGACTGGATCGCCACCGGCTTGTCCTTGAACGGCTGGTCCTTCATGCGCGACACCCAGTCGATCGCGTTCTTCAGCCCGCCCGGGATGCTGTAGTTGTATTCGGGCGTCACGAAGATCACGCCATCGGCCGCGCGGATCGCATCGGAGAGCTTTGTGGCGGTCGCCGGGAAGCCGGTCGAATTCTGGTCGTCCGCATTGTAGATCGGCAGATCGGCCCATGGCGGCGAGGCCGTGATGCTCATGCCGGCCGGCGCGAATTTCGGTAGCGCGCGCGCGAGCGCCGCATTGTACGAGCCCTTGCGCAACGACCCGACGATCGTGATGACGTTAAGTTTATCGGCCATGTTGTGTGTCGCCCTTTCGGCTGATGGCGTCCGAGTGTCCAAGGTTTCTAGTCTTGCGCCGCATCGGACTGCAAGGCGCTCGCACCGGCGCGGCCGGTTGAAGCAGTCACATCAGCGTGTTACGCCGCGCGCACCCCCCAAGGAGCGCTCAGATGGCGGACAACACACAACGCATCGGCTGGATCGGCATGGGCCGCATGGGCTACCCCATGGCCGAGCGCCTGCTCAAAGCCGGGCACGACGTCTCGATCTGGAACCGGACGAAGGCGAAGGCGGAGCCGCTCGCGAAATCCGGGGCTAAGATCGTAGACAAGCTCGCCGACCTCGCCGGCTGCGATGTCGTGTTCTCCATTGTCTCGACCGGCAAGGACCTCGAAGAGGTCTATTTCGGCAAGCACGGCGTGGTGCACGGACGCAACGGCAAGCTGCCAAGCGTGTTCGTCGACTGCTCGACCATCGCGCTGGAGGAATCCGCCGAGATCCGCAAGAAGCTGAAAGAGCTCGGCTCGGACTTCATCGCCTGCCCGGTGAGCGGCAACGCCAAGGTGATCAAGGCCGGCAAGCTCTCCGCGGTCGCGTCGGGGCCGGAGGCGCTGTTCCGCCAGGTCGAGCCGCTGATCGCGGTGTTCGCGCCGAACGGCGTCTCGTATGTGGGCGAGGGCGAGCTCGCGCGTGTCTGCAAGATCGCCCACAACGTGATGCTCGGCGTCGTGATCGAGAACCTGATCGAGATCATGCTGATGGCCGAGAAGGCCGGCGTGCCGCGTCACGCCTTTCTCGCCTTCATCAACAACGGCGTGATGGGCTCGATGTTCACGCGCTACAAGTCGCCGGCGTTGGTCAATCTCGACTGGACCACGACGTTCACGCCGGCGCTCCTGCGCAAGGACATGGACCTCGGACTTTCGCTCGGTACCGAGATGGGTGTGCCGATGCCGGTGACCGCGGCCGCGCGCGAAGTGCTGCAAGGCCACTTCGGCGCCGCACAGCTTAAAGCCGATCCGGAGAAGTATCTCGCCGGCGATTTCGCCGCGCTGCTCGAGACCATGGCGATCGGCGCGGGCGTGAAACTCAAAAGCGAGAACAAGCCGGTGCCGACGGGACTGGAATAGCGGTCATTCCGGGGGCGCCCAACGGTTCCGGCCCTCTGGGCCGGCCCGATGACAGGCTCCGGCACGAGTCCGGAACGGCAACTCAATTCTTGTCGCAGCTTTCGTAGCGGCCGTAGCCGAGATCGACCGTGCAGCCGCGCATGTTGCCGCGCGGCGCTGGATTGCGGTCGCCAAAGCCGCGCACCGCCGGATAACGGTAGCTGTAATCGTCGAAATAACGATCCGGAT
>JAXDNZ010000510.1:0-3429 GCA_034669185.1 Hyphomicrobiales bacterium | reverse complement strand
CGCGAGGAGCTGGAGGACGCGCGCTGGTTCACGCGCGACGAAGTCATGCTGATGTTCGTCGGTCGGCACCCGGAAGGGATCAGCATTCCGCCGCCGATCGCGATCGCGCACCACATCATCCGCGCCTGGGTCGAGGAGGGCGACGGTGTCTTCGATTGAGGCGCGCAAGCACGTCCTCTGTACCGGCATCGCGGTCCTCGATCTCATTTTCCGCGTCAACACATTCCCGCGTCCCGACATCAAGACCCAGGCGAGCCAGTTCGGCACGATCAACGGCGGCAACGCGGCGAATGCGGCGGTCGCGATCGCGCATCTCGGCGCGCGCGCAAGCTTCGCGGGTCCGCTCGGCGGACCGCCGGGAGTCGATAGTGTCGGCGATACGTTTCTCAAGCTTGCCGCCAGGGAAAACATCGATTGCTCCACCTGCCCGCGCGTCGACGGCGCCTCCTCGCCGATCTCGGCGATCTGCATCGACGGCCGTGGTGAACGTTCGATCGTCAATTATCGCGACGAGGGCCTGACGTCGGCGCGGCCCGCCGATCCCGATGCCCTCGTCGCCGATGCAGACGCCGTCATGGCCGACAATCGCTTTCCGGAATTCGTGGCCGACGTCTGCAACGCGGCGATGAAGCGGAAGATCCCCGTGGTGCTCGACGCCGACGAGCCGCGACGTGACAGCAACAGGCTGCTGACGCTCGTCACGCATGTGATTTTCTCAGCCGAGGGTTTGCGCGCCACGGCGGGCACCGATCATCTCGGCCGCGCGCTGATCGACGTCGGCAAGCAAACGACAGCGTTTCTCGCGGTTACGGACGGCGCGAACGACGTGTTGTGGCTCGACGATGGCGAGTTACGCCAAATCCCGGCCTTCAAGGTCGAGGTCGTCGATACGCTCGGCGCAGGCGACACCTTCCACGGCGCGATCACGCTGATGCTCGCGGAGGGAATGAGCGAGCGTCCGGCGATGCGTCTGGCGGCCGCGACCGCCGCGCTCAAATGCACGCGCTACGGCGGCATCCTCGGCGCACCGACGCGCGCCGAGGTCGAGGCGTTCCTGGCGACGAGGGATTGAGGCTGGCGCTATTTCTTCCGCGTCGACGGACAGGGCGCGCCGCACGGCGCGCAGGCGCCGGCGAAATCTTCCGGCGAGACCGCGCGCGCGCTCGACGGGCTCATCAGGTGGTCTGCGACGACGCCAGCGAGCCCCACCACGACGACGAAGGCATAGACGAAGCGCATCGCCGCCTCAATCGCGCGAGAGGCCGAACAGCGGCCTCAGGCGAATGCCGATCATGCAGCCGCCGAGGGCCGCGGCGAACCAGACCCAGCCGTGCAGCGAACCGGATGCGACACCGCCGAAGAAGGCGCCGATGTTGCAGCCAAAACCTATGCGCGCGCCCCACCCCATCAGCAGTCCGCCGATCGCGGCCGCGATGAGCGAGCGCGCGGGCGGCCACGCGGTGCGGGCGAATGGCTTCGCGGCGGCGGCGGCCGCCATCGCGCCGAAGATCATGCCCAAGTCGGTCAGGCTCGACGTGTCGGAGAGGATCGACTCGGCGAGCGCGCGCTTCGGTCCGGCCCATTGCCAGAACTCGGCGTGCGCGAAGTCGAAGCCCAAGAGCGCCGCGACCTTCGCGCCCCACACGGTGAAGCCGAAGGTGACGCTCCAGGGGTGGTGACCGGCAAGGAACACGCCGATGGACAGGAGGCCGATCGCGACCGCGCCGATGACGAGCGCAGGCCGCGGATGAAATCCCGCACCGCGCCGCGTCGCGATGGCGACGATCACCAGCGCGGCAGCCGCGATGCTGGCCAAGGTCACGGCCAGCCCGCCCCACGGCCCGAAATAGGCCGACGCCAGGATCGGATCGACGCCGCCGAGCGCGAGAAATGCCGCCAGATGCAGGCTGCCGATCACGCTGCCGACGATGAACAGCGCCAGCGCGATCAGCATACGCCCCGATCCGCCGCCGGCCGTGTAGAGCGTGCCGGAGCCGCAGCCGTTGGCGAGCTGCATTCCGATGCCGAACACGAACGCGCCGATCACCAGCGACGGCCCGATCGGCGCGATCGCACCGCCGAAGCCGGGCACAAGCGCCGCGACCGGCACGATCACGGCCGCCGCAACCGCGATCAGCAGCAGTGCGGCGAGTAGCCCGCCGGCTTCGCCGCGCACCAGGAAGCGCCGCCACGCGGCGGTGAACGAGAATTCGGCTCGCAGGAAAGCCGCACCGAGCCCGAAGCCGAGAATGAGCAGTGCCGCGGAGGCCGGCTGGCCATCGAGCATAACCAGCGCGACCAGCACGGCGGTCGCCAGCACCGCGGCGATCAGGAACAGCCAATCGCGCCGCGGCGTCGCCGCAGCGGCGGGCGTGTCGAGAGCAACAGTACTCATGAGCGTGTTGGGGTTACGATCCGAAGCCGAGCTTCTTCTTCAGGTCATCCCACTTGGTGCGCGCGGAGGCAAGCGGACGGCTCGCATCCGACGTCCAGTCGACCATCGATCCGTAGTAGAGCTTCACGTCCTTGCGGCCGAGCACCTCCGAGAGGACGAACCAGTCGGTCGCGGCCCAGTGTCCGGTGTTGCAGTACGCAACCGTCGGTCCCACCGGCACAGCTGTTGCGGCAAGCGACGCGAGCTCGGCCCGAGCCTTCAGGCGATTGGTGGTGGTGTCGTAAAATGTTGCGCTGTCGAGGTTCACGGCACCGGGAATGTGGCCATAGGCCTGCACGGCCGGCGCCTTCTCCCGGCCGGCGAAGAATGACGCGGGCCGCGCATCGACCAGCGTCACTCCGCCGTCGCGTTCGATCGCCTCGACCTCGCGCGCATCGACGAACAGCGACTTGTCGAGCGTCGCGGTAAAGATCTTTGGCGAGGGCTTGCTGGCGCCGGTCTCGACCGGGTTGCGCTGCGCCGCCCAGGCCGCATAGCCACCGTCGAGGATCGAGAGCTTGGTGACACCCGCAACCTTCAGGGTCCAGTAGGTGCGCGCGGCGGCGCCGAAATCGGTGATGTGCACGCCCGCCGGCACCACGACGACGTGGCTGTCTTCATCGATGCCGGTTTCGCCGATCAGCTTTTCGAGTTCGGCGAGCGTCGGCAGCATGAACGGCACGCCGTTCCGCGTCACACGCCAGCCGGCTTTGTCGTAGTCGCTGTGCACCGCTCCGGGTATGTGCCCCGCCGCGTAAGCCTCAGCGCCGCCGCCATCGATCGCCGAGCGGACGTCGAGCACGACCAGGTCGGCGTCGTTGAGATGCTGCTTGAGCCAGTCGGTCGATACGAGCGGCATCACGCTGTCGGCGCGCGCCGGGCTCGCGAGCGCGACCAGCGCTGCGGCGACGAAGCCAAGATTACGGAGGGCGAAAGCGACGCGCGTGAACATTGGGTGGCCTCGGTGAAATTCCCCCTTGAAATAGAATATTTTT
>JAXDNZ010000509.1:0-12945 GCA_034669185.1 Hyphomicrobiales bacterium | reverse complement strand
TCGGCCAGAACGAAGCCAGGCGCAACCGCTGGACCGCGGCGGCGCTGTGGGTGATCGCGTTGCTGCTCGCAATCCTGATCTGGAAGATGATTTGATTGCATTGATTGCAATGCAATCATGCGCTACGGTGCGGCATGGGCAGCCTGACGGTTCGCAACATCGGCGAAGACGTGAAGAAGCGGCTGCGATTGCGCGCGGCCGCGAACGGCCGCTCGATGGAGGAAGAGGTCCGCCTCCTGCTCGCCGAGGGCGGCGCGGATGCGCCTTCCCCGGCCAAGCCCCCAGCCGGCTCGAAGAGCAAGCGGCCGGCACCCGAGGTCGCGGCGCGACAGATCCTGCTGATCATCTCCGGCGGCATTGCCGGGTACAAATCGCTCGACCTGATCCGCCGCCTGCGCGAACGCCGCTATACCGTACGCGTCGTGATGACCAAGGCCGCGCAGGAGTTCGTGACGCCGCTCTCCGTCGGCGCGGTCGCCGGCGAGCGCGCGTTCACCGACCTGTTCGATCCGGCAAGCGAATTCGACGTCGGCCACATCCGGCTCGCGCGTGACGCCGACTTGATTGTGGTGGCGCCAGCGACCGCCGACGTAATGGCCAAGATGGCGAACGGCCATGCGGACGATCTCGCGACCGCCGTGCTGCTCGCCACGAACAACAGGATTCTGCTCGCGCCCGCGATGAACGGGGCGATGTGGGCGAACAAGGCGACGCAGCGCAATCTGAAAACGCTGCTCGCCGACGGCGTGCTCACCGTGGGCCCGAATGCCGGCGAGATGGCCGAGAGCGGCGAAGCCGGCGTCGGCCGCATGGCCGAGCCGCTCGAGATCGTCGCGGCGGTCGAGAAGCTTCTGGCGGGCGACGCAGCCGGCGGCGAAGACAAGCCGCTCGCCGGCAAACGCGTCGTCATCACGGCGGGCCCGACGCATGAGCCGATCGATCCGGTGCGCTACATCGCGAATCGTTCATCCGGCAAGCAGGGCTACGCGATCGCCCGCGCCGCGGCCGAAGCCGGCGCCAGCGTCACGCTCGTGTCGGGCCCGGTCACGTTGCCCGATCCGCCCGGCGTGAAGACCGTGCGGGTGGAAAGCGCCCGCGAAATGGCGGGCGTCGTGATGGCGGCGCTGCCGGCCGACGTCGGCATCTTCGCCGCCGCGGTCGCCGACTGGCGCACGGCCGGCGACGTCGTGCAGAAGCTCAAGAAGGACGCCAGTGGTCCGCCCAGGCTCACGCTGGTCGAGAACCCCGACATCCTGGCCTCCGTCGCCAAGCTGAAGACCGGGCGGCCGACGCTCGTGATCGGCTTTGCGGCCGAAACCGAGAAGGTGATCGAGCACGCCAAGGCCAAGCTCAAGCGCAAGGGCAGCGACTGGATCGTGGCGAACGACGTTTCGGCGGCGGGCGGCGCGATGGGCGGCGACGACAACGCGGTTCATCTCATCCGCGCGGACGGCGTCGAGGCGACGGTCGAGTCGTGGCCGAGCCAGTCGAAGGATGGCGTGGCGCGCGCGCTGGTCGCCCGCATCGCCACCGCCTTAGGTGGCAATCCATCATGAGCGGGGTCGCCATCAGCGTGAAGCGCCTGCCGCACGGGGATGGCCTGGCCCTGCCCGCCTATCAGAGCGAGGGCGCCTCCGGGCTGGACTTGCTCGCGGCCGTGCCGGCGGACACCCCGCTCGTGATCGCGCCCGGCCGCCGTGTGGCGGTGCCAACCGGCATCGCCCTCGCGCTGCCCCCCGGAACCGAAGGGCAGGTGCGGCCGCGCTCCGGTCTGGCGCTGCGCCACGGCGTCACGGTGCTCAACGCGCCCGGTACGGTCGATGCCGACTACCGTGGCGAAGTCCAGGTCCTGCTCGTCAATCACGGCGCCGAGCCAGTGACGATCACGCGCGGCATGCGCATCGCGCAGCTCGTGATCGCCTCCGTAACGCAGGTGCGCCTGATCGACGTTGCAGAGCTCGATGATACGCGACGTGGTGCCGGCGGGTTCGGTTCTACCGGAGGCGGTAGCTAGCTCTTGCGGCCGCAAGGCTATCGGGCTACGTATCATAGTACCCATTCATTGTCCTCCCCAGCTCCATGTCGCTCCTGTCCCGCAAGGGTCTTCTCGCGATCGCCGCCGTGGTTGACGTTGCCGTCAACGGACGGGAGCAACCTGTTTCGGCGCGCAAACTGGCGGCGCGCCACGATCTTCCGCCACGGCATCTCGAACCCGTGCTGCAGGCGCTGGTGCACGAAGGCATCTTCCAGGGGCTGCGCGGGCCGCGCGGCGGCTACCAGCTGTCGCGCGACCGCAAGCGCATCAGCGTCGCCGACATCTTGCGCGCCGCGGAGTCGGTCGAGGAGGGCGAAGCCGCGATGCCGAAGTCGAAAATCCTCAGCGCCGTCGTGCTGCCGGCGATCGCCGATGCGGAGCGCAGCTTCGGCGCGCTGCTCGCGCGCCTCACCGTCGAGGAGCTGGCGCGCCGGGCCGAAGGGCTCGCCGAACGCACTGCGCGCTGAAAGCCCTCCCCTTCACGCTCATCGTTCACGGTCTGGACTCTTACGGGGCGAGTCACCTCAGGGGTAAAGTCGTTTGATTCGCGTGAGGTCGTGGCGGACGACGTTGCGCGTCATCGCCGGTCGCGGCCGGGCCCGGTTGTGGCCGGAGCGCGGCTGGGCACGGGGCACTGATAATGCCGGAGACGATCCGGGGACGGCGCGGAGGCCATGCGCGCCGACGGCAAGAGGGATTCGCAAGAACCCTCGCCGGCGCGGCAACCCTGTTTCCGGGGACGGCGCTCGCCGCCGAGCGCGTTTCGTCGCAGGTCATCGGAGATTACGTCGACGCGCTGGTGGCGCTGGAGCGCCATGAGATCGCGGCGCTGGCGCTCACGCTCGGCGTGATCCTGTTCGCCGTGGTTACGGCGATCGCGCTGGTGCGGACGCGCGCGCGCGCCGCGCAGTCGCTCGCCGGCAAGCAGGCCGAGATCAACGCATTGCGGGAGGAGCGCGACCGGTCCGACGCGCTTCTGTTTGCCGAGCCGCAGGTCGTCGTGGTGTGGCAGGCCGGCAGCGATGAGCCCGATATTCTCGGTGATCCGTCGGTCGTCACGCACGCGCCGATGCCGCGCCGCGTGCTCGCCTTCGGCACCTGGCTCGCGCCCGATCACGCTCACGCATTGGAGCATGCTGTCGACGCGTTGCGCGCACGTGGCGAAAGCTTCGCATCCGCGCTGACCACGCTTGCGGGCCGCTACGTCGAGGTCGAGGGCCGCGCCATCGGTGGCCAGGCCGTGCTGCGGATCAAGGATTTGACCGGCGCCAAGAGCGAGCTTGCGGCGCTGGCCGCCGAGCACGAGAAGCTCAAGCATGACATCGATACGGTCGGCACGCTCCTCGCCGCGCTGCCCTCGCCGGTCTGGGCGCGCGATAGGGCCGGGCGCCTCTCCTGGGTCAACGCGGCTTATGCGCGCGCGGTGGATGCGCGCGATGAAGCGGACACGATCGCGCGCAATCTGGACCTGCTCGACGCGGCGGCCCGTGACGGTACCACGCGCGCCCGCGCCGCGGGCGAACCTTATGCGGCGCGGCTGCCCGTGATCGTCTCCGGGACGCGACGCATCCTCGACGTGGTCGACCGTCCCTCGGCCGGCGGGAGCGCCGGTATGGGCATCGACGTGACCGAGATCGACGCCATGCGCAACGAATTGACGCGCATGACCGAGGCGCACCGGCGCATCCTCGATCAGCTTTCCACCGCGGTCGCGATCTTCACCGCCGGGCAGCGGCTCGCTTTCTCCAACACGGCCTATCGGGTGCTGTGGGACCTCGATGCGGCGTTTCTCGATTCCGCACCGACCGACTCCGCCGTGCTCGACCGGCTGCGCGCCGGGCGCAAGCTTCCCGAGCAGGCGGACTTCCGCAAGTGGAAAAATGAACTGCACGATGCCTATCGTGCCACGGAGCCGCGCCAGCACGAATGGTATCTGCCGGGCGGCCGGACGCTGCGCGTCGTCGCGACCCCGAACCCGGAAGGCGGCGTCACGTATCTGTTCGACGACGTGACCGAGCGGCTGAAGCTCGAGCGCGACTACGCAACGGAGATCCGTCTGCAGCGCGGCACGCTCGAAGCGCTCGCCGAAGGCGTCGCGCGCTTCGGCAGCAACGGCCGGCTCGATCTCTACAA
The DNA here is from genome assembly GCA_034669185.1 of Hyphomicrobiales bacterium. Taxonomy (GTDB): domain Bacteria; phylum Pseudomonadota; class Alphaproteobacteria; order Rhizobiales; family Xanthobacteraceae; genus PALSA-894. Next base: position 8,777 of record JAXDNZ010000509.1, on the reverse strand, counting down.
CCCGGCGTTCGCGCGGCTGTGGAAGCTCGACGCGCTCGGCGAGAGCGCGCGCGAGGAGCATCCGCACATCGAGACCGTGATCGCATGGTGCCGGCCGCTGTTCCCCGACGATCATTTCTGGACCGCGCTGCGCGGCGCCGTCACCGGCCTGGAGTCGCGCGAGCCGATCGCCGGGCGCCTTCAGCGCGCCGACGGCAGCGTGGTCGAGTGCGTAACGGTGCCGCTGCCCGACAGCGCGACGCTCGTCACGTTCCAGGACGTGACCGACTCGGTGAACGTCGAGCGGGCGCTGATCGAGCGCGCCGACGCGTTGCAGGAGGCGGACCGGCTCAAGAGCACGTTCGTCCAGCATGTGTCGTATGAGCTGCGCTCGCCGCTCACCAATATCATCGGCTTCACGCAACTGTTCGACGAGCCCGGGACCGGCTCGCTCAACGCGAAACAGCGCGAGTACTTGGGCTACATCAGTTCGTCGTCGGGCGCGCTGCTCGCGATCATCAACGACATCCTCGATCTCGCGACCATCGATGCGGGCGCGATGACGCTCGACCTGAAAGCCGTCGACATCCGCGCCGCCGTGGATGCCGCCGCCGAAGGGTTGCGCGACCGCCTCGCCGAGAAGGACGTGCGGCTGGAATTGCGCGCGCCGCAAAACATCGGGAGCCTCGTCGCCGACGAGCGACGCGTGCGGCAAATTCTGTTCAATTTGCTCTCCAACGCGGTCAGCTTCTCGCCGGCTAGCGGGACCGTGACGCTCTCGGTCGAACGGCGCCCGGATGCCGTGGTGTTCGCCGTCACCGACCATGGCCCGGGCATTCCGGCAGAGATCGGCGACCGCGTGTTCGAGCGCTTCGAGACGCATGCGCTCGGCCAGGGCCATCGCGGGGCGGGCCTCGGGCTCTCGATCGTGCGTTCGTTCGTGGCGCTGCATGGTGGTACGGTGACGCTCGATTCCGCCGTCGGGCGCGGAACCACCGTCACCTGCACCTTTCCCGTCAAGGACGTGACGCAAGAGGCGGCGGCATAACTCTTGAGGTTTGCTCACCCCTGATGCTTGCAGTCACCTCCGCCGGTTCGAATTTTGGCGCGACGCTCGCGAACGAGCCGGCGACGCGGCGGCTCGCCGCCGAGATCGCCGCGTTGCTCAAGCCGGGTGATCTCGTCACGCTGTCGGGCGACCTCGGCGCCGGCAAGACCACGCTCGCACGCGCGCTGATCCGCCATCTCGCCGACGATGCGACGATGGACGTCCCGAGCCCGACCTTCACGCTGGTGCAGACCTACACCCTGGCGCGCGGCACGGTGGTGCACGCCGATCTCTACCGCATCGGCGATCCGGGCGAGCTCACCGAGCTCGGCCTCGATGACGTCCCCGGCAACGCCATCGTGCTGATGGAATGGCCGGATCGCGCCGCGGACGCACTGCCGCCCGATCGCCTCGACATCGCACTGATGCTGACCGACAGCCTCGCGCCGAATCAGCGTCAGGTGGAGATCACCGGTCATGGCGCGTTCGTGCAGCGGCTGGAGCGCTTCGCCGCGCTGCGCGATTTCCTGAAGAAATCCGGTTTCCGGGACAGCAAGCGCGCACACATGCAGGGCGACGCCTCGACCCGCTCCTACGAGCGGCTCACCCTCGGCGAGCGCAACGTGATCCTGATGAACGCGCCGCGCCGCCCTGACGGACCGCCGGTGCGCGACGGCAAGCCCTACAGCACGGTCGCGCATCTCGCCGAAGACATGAAGGCGTTCGTCGCGATGGCGCGCGCCTTGCGCGAGCAGGGCCTTTCGGCGCCGGAAGTGTCGGCGAGCGACCTCGACAACGGATTCCTGCTGCTCGAAGACCTCGGTACGCAAGGGATCGTCGCCGGCGATCCCCCGGCGCCGCTCGAGGAGCGCTACAACGTGGCGCTCGACGTGCTGGCGGAGCTGCACAAGCGCTCGCTGCCGGGATTGCTCTACGTCGCGCCGGGGATCGACTACCGCATCCCCAACTACGATCTCGATGCGTTCATGATCGAGGCGGAACTGCTGCTCGACTGGTACGTGCCGTATCGCGGCGGCACCGTCGCGCCCGAGGGCCGCGCCGAATTCGCGCGGCTGTGGCGCGCGGCGCTCGCGCCCACCATCAAGGTGCCGCAGACCTGGGTGCTGCGCGACTACCACTCGCCGAACCTGCTCTGGCTGCCGGAGCGCGAAGGCTTGAAGCGCATCGGGCTGCTCGACTTCCAGGACGCGCTGATGGGACCACCGGCCTATGATGTGGCGTCGCTGTTGCAGGATGCGCGCGTCGATGTGCCGGAATCGATCGAGATCAATCTGCTCGGCCGCTACGTGAAAGCTCGGCTCGATGCCGACAAGACCTTTGTGGCGCCGGCCTTCGTGCAGCTCTACGTGACGCTCGGCGCGCAGCGCGCGACGAAAATCCTCGGCATCTTCGCACGCCTCGACCGGCGCGACGGCAAGCCGCAATATCTGCGTCACCTGCCGCGTATATGGCGCTACCTGCGCCGCTGCCTGATGCATCCGACACTCGCCGAGATCAAGGCCTGGTACGACGTGAACGTGCCGAAGCCCGAATGAGAGGCCGCAAGGATCGATGACGCCATCTCCACGCCGCGCCATGGTGCTCGCCGCGGGTCTCGGCAAGCGGATGCGCCCGCTCACCGATACGGTGCCGAAGCCGCTGGTGAAGGTCGCCGGCAGGGCGCTGATCGACTACACGCTCGACCGGCTCGCCTACGTCGGCGTGGAGACGGCGGTGGTCAACGTGCACTACTTCGCCGATACGATCGAAAAGCATGTCAAGCCGCGCACGCGGCCGAAGATCGTCATCTCCGACGAGCGCAGCGAATTGCTCGACACCGGCGGCGGCGTGGTGAAGGCGCTGCCGCTGCTCGGGCCTGAGCCGTTCTTCCACGTCAACTCGGACACGATCTGGATCGAGGGCGTGACGCCGAATCTGGCGCGGCTCGGCGCGATGTTCGATGCCACGGCGATGGACGGGCTCTTGTTGCTCGCCGCGACCGCGACCAGCATCGGCTACGAAGGTCGCGGCGATTTCGCGATGAGCCCGGACGGACGGCTGTCGCGGCGCGCGGAACGCGACATCGTGCCGTTCGTCTATGCGGGCGCCGCGATCCTGGCGCCCGCGCTGTTTGCCGATGCGCCGGCCGGTGCGTTCTCGCTCAACACGCTGTTTTCCCGCGCAATCGAAGCCGGCCGTCTGTTCGGCGCGCGGCTCGAAGGCACCTGGATGCATGTCGGCACGCCCGCCGCGGTCGCCGCCGCCGAGGCCGCGATCCTGGCGAGCGCGGCGTAGGCCGGCCTGTGCTAGGCTGAGCGGCCGGGCTAACCGAACGAGTGCTTGCGATTCCCATGACCAAGCCCACGTCCGGCAACTTCTTCGAGGACTTCTCCCTCGGCCAGACCGTCACGCACGCGACGCCGCGCACCGTGACGGCCGGCGACGTCGCGCTCTACAACGCGCTGTTCGGCGCGCGTTTTGCCGTTCAATCCTCCGACGCGTTCGCGCAAAAGATCGGCTATGCGCGCGCGCCGGTCGACGACCTGCTCGTCTTCCACATCGTGTTCGGCAAGACCGTGCCGGATATCTCGCTCAATGCGGTCGCCAATCTCGGTTACGCGGACTGCCGGTTCCTTGAGCCGGTCTATCCGGGCGACACGCTGAGCGCGACGTCGGAAGTGATCGGGCTGCGCGAGAACTCCAACCGCAAGACCGGCGTCGTCCACGTGCGCTCGAAGGGCTTTCGCCAGGACGGCGCGCAGGTGCTCGACTACGTGCGCTGGGTGATGGTGCGCAAGCGCGACGAGAGGGCGGTGGCGCCTCCCGAGCACGTGCCGGCGCTGCCGAAGGCACTGGAGCCGAACGCGATCGGCGGCGCGTGTCCGCAGATCGACGTCGGGCGTTACGATTTTGCCCTCGCCGGCAGCGCGGCGCGTTTTTCCGATTACGCGGTCGGCGAGAGGATCGACCACGCCGACGGCATGACGGTCGAGGAAGCCGAGCACCAGATGGCGACGCGGCTCTACCAGAATACGGCGCGCGTGCATTTCAACCTGTTCGCCCAGAGCAAGGACCGCTTCGGCCGCCGCCTCATCTATGGTGGGCATGTCATCTCGCTCGCGCGCGCTCTCTCGTTCAACGGGCTCGCCAATGCGTTCCATATCGCGGCGATCAATGGCGGGCGCCACGTGGCGCCGCTGTTCGCGGGACTGACGGTATTCGCGTGGTCGCAGGTGCTGGCGAAGGCCGAACTGCCCGGGCGCAGCGATGTCGGCGCGCTGCGCCTGCGCACGGTCGCGACGAAGGACAGGCCGTGCGCGGATTTCCCGCTCAAAGAGGGCGAGGCCGACGATCCGGCGGTGATTCTCGATCTCGACTACTGGGTGCTGATCCCGCGGTGAACGCCGAATCACGATCTCACGTGATCTCGCGCCGCTCCTCCCGCATGTGATCGACCAGTTGGCGCGCATAGGGCGGCAGCGCCTTGTAGTCGCGCACGCAGATCGTCAGGTCGCGCACCGCCCACGGGTCGGTCAGTTCGACCGCATGAATCGCCATCGTCCTGGCGGCCCAGCGCGACGTCGTCTCCGGCACGATGCCGACGCCGACATTGTGCTCGACCAGCCGGCACACGCCGTCGAACGAGCGCAGCTGGATGCGCAGCCGGATCGTGCGGCCGATGCGCGACGCCTTCTCGGCGAGAAAGCGCTGCAGCGCGCTGGCGCGGTCGAGCCCGACGAAGTCGTAGTCGAGCACTTCGGAAAAGCCGATCGTGCCGCGCTGCGCCAGCGCATGGTCGCGCGCGACCACAAGCACGAAACGGTCGGTGCGGAACGGGTAGGTGGTGAGCCGGCCCGGGTCGACCGTGCCGGCCACGATGCCGATGTCGGCGACCCCTTCGGCGATCAGCCCGACGATCTCGTCGGAGAGCCGCTCTTCCAGATCGACGCTGACATGCGGGTGCGCGGCGAGAAACGAGCTCAGCGTTTCGGGGAGAAATTCAGTCAGCGCGTTGGTGTTGGAGAGAACGCGCACATGGCCGCCGAGCCCGCCCGCATAGGCACCGAGATCCTCGCGCAACCTCTCGGATTGCGCCAGGATCGTGCGCGCGTGCTGCAGCAGCGTGCGCCCGGCCTGGGTCGGCGTGACGCCGGCGCGGGAGCGCAGCAGCAACGCGGCACCGAGCGCGTCTTCCATGTTACGGATTCGCGTGCTCGCCGCGGCGAGCGCGAGATGCGCGCGCTCCGCGCCGCGCGTAATGCTGCCAGCCTCCACGACGTGGCGGAACAGGCCGAGATCGGTCAGGTCAAAACGCATCGATCCTTCGTGTATTGCGAAGTCAAGCTACGCGTAATACGTACAATACGACGATATTAGACCGATGACCTTTCGTAATCAACGAAGTATATTGGGAGTGGACCGGAACGCGCTGGTTGATCACAGGCGCAGCTCAAGGCGCGTTGCGGCCAAACGGCGCATCGGTTACGAACCATTGCAAGTCGAGCGGCGACAGGCGGAGTAGATCATGGCCGAGGCGAAAATTCCTCTGAGAGGCCGCCCGCTCTCCCCGCACCTCTCGATCTACAAGATGACGCTCACCATGGCGATGTCGATCCTGCATCGCATCACCGGCGCGTCGCTCTATGCCGGCACGCTGCTGCTGGTGTGGTGGCTGCTCGCCGCGGCCTCGGGCCCGAATGCCTACGCCAAAGTGCAGTGGTTCATGGGAACGATCATCGGCCGGCTGATCCTGTTCGGCTACACCTGGGCGCTGATCCACCACATGTTCGGCGGCATCCGCCATTTGATCTGGGACACCGGCCACGGCTTCGGCGCGAAGGAGCGCGAGTTTCTGGTGTGGCTTGGGTTGATCGGCTCGATCGCCACCACGGTGGTGCTCTGGATCATCGGCTACAGGGTGATGGGAGGCACGCTGTGAGCATCCGCACTCCGCTTGCGCGCGTGCGCGGCCTCGGCTCGGCGAGGTCGGGCACCGAGCACTTCTGGCACCAGCGCCTCACCGCATTGGCGAACGTACCGCTCACCATCGGCTTCATCATCATCCTGGTGTCACTGCTCGGGCGCGGCCACGCCACCGTGGTGGCGGTCCTCGGCTCGCCGCTGGTCGCGATCGTGATGCTGCTGTTTATCGGCTCGATCACTTATCACATGAAGATCGGCATTCAGGTGATCATCGAGGACTACGTCCACGACGAGCGCTGGAAGTTCGCGGCGCTGATCGGCAACATCTTCTTCGCGATCATGGTCGCGGCGGCCGCGGTCTACGCGCTGCTGAAACTGTCCTCCGGAGTCTAGCGCGATGGCAACCAACGGCCACAATGGCGGCGCCCCGGCGGTAAGCGGCCGCGCCTATCCGATCGAAGATCACACCTACGACGTGGTGGTGGTCGGCGCGGGCGGCGCCGGCCTGCGCGCGGTGGTCGGCTGCGCGGAAGCGAACCTGCGCACCGCTTGCATCACGAAAGTGTTTCCGACGCGGTCGCACACCGTCGCGGCGCAGGGGGGCATCGCGGCTTCACTCGGCAACATGGGCGAGGACGACTGGCGCTGGCACATGTACGACACCGTCAAGGGCGCCGACTGGCTCGGCGACCAGGATGCGATCGAATATCTCTGCCGCAACGCGCCGGCCGCCGTCTACGAACTCGACCACTGGGGCATGCCGTTCTCGCGCCGCGAGGAGGACGGCAAGATCTATCAGCGCCCGTTCGGCGGCATGACCACGCACTACGGCAAGGGCACCGCGCAACGCACCGCGGCGGCCGCCGACCGCACCGGCCACGCGATGCTGCACACGCTCTACGGCCAGGCGCTCAAGCACGCGGCCGAGTTCTTCATCGAGTATTTCGCGATCGACCTGATCATGGACGACGAGGGCCGCTGCTGCGGCGTCGTCGCACTCTGCCTCGACGACGGCTCGATCCACCGTTTCCGCGCGCAGACCACGATCGTGGCGACCGGCGGCTACGGCCGCGCCTATCAGACCTGCACCGGCGCCCACACGCAGACCGGCGACGGCAACGCCATGGTGCTGCGCGCGGGCCTGCCGCTGCAGGACATGGAGTTCGTCCAGTTCCATCCGACCGGCATCTATGGCGCGGGCTGCCTGATCACCGAAGGTTCGCGCGGCGAAGGCGGCTACCTGGTCAATTCGGAGGGGGAGCGCTTCATGGAGCGCTATGCGCCCTCCGCGAAGGATCTCGCCTCGCGCGACGTCGTCTCGCGCGCGATGACGATCGAGATCCGAGAAGGGCGCGGCGTCGGCAAGGAGAAAGACCACATCTTCCTGCACCTCGATCATCTCGATCCGAAGGTGCTGCACGACCGTCTGCCCGGCATCTCGGAGAGCGCGCGCATTTTCGCCGGCGTCGACGTCTCGCGCGAGCCGATTCCGGTGCTGCCGACCGTGCACTACAACATGGGCGGGGTCGCCACGAACTATCACGGCGAGGCGCTGACCAAGCGCAATGGCGATCCGGACACGATCGTGCCCGGCCTGATGGCGCTCGGCGAAGCGGCATGCGTGTCGGTGCACGGCGCCAACCGCCTCGGCTCGAACTCGCTGATCGATCTGGTCGTGTTCGGCCGCGCCGCCGCGCATCTGTGCGCCGCCAAGCTCACGCCGGACGACAAGCAGCCGGAGCTGTCAAAGGATTCCGCCGAGAAGGCGCTCGCACGGCTCGACAAGATGCGTTACGCCTCGGGCGGTACGCCGACCGCCGAACTGCGCATGAAGATGCAGAAGGTGATGCAGACCAATTGCGCGGTGTTCCGCACCGGCGAGGTGCTCGAGGAAGGCCACCGGCTGATCCACGATGTGCTCGCGGGCGCGAGCGACGTGCGCGTCACCGACCGGTCGCTGATCTGGAACACCGACCTGATCGAGACGCTCGAGTTCGAGAACCTGATCCAGCAGGCCGTGGTCACGATGGACTCGGCCGTCAACCGCACCGAGAGCCGCGGCGCGCACGCGCGCGAGGACTATCCGGACCGCGACGACAAGAGCTGGATGAAGCACACCCTCGCGTGGTTCGACGAGGTGACGGCCAAGGTCACGATCGACTACCGCCCGGTGCACACCTACACGATGACGAACGAGATCGCGTATATCGAGCCGAAAGCGCGGGTGTATTGATGGTCGAACTCACTCTCCCGAAGAATTCCAAGGTCGCCGCAGGCAAGACCTGGCCGCATGCCGCCGGCGCGAAGGAGGAGCGCGAGTTTCGCGTCTATCGCTGGAACCCGGACGACGGGCAGAACCCGCGCATCGATACCTACTACGTCGATACCAAAGAGGCCGGGTCGATGGTCCTCGACGCGCTGATCTGGATCAAGACCAAAATCGACCCGACGCTGACCTTCCGGCGCTCCTGCCGCGAGGGCATATGCGGCTCGTGTGCGATGAACATCGACGGCGTCAACACGCTCGCCTGCACGCGCGGCATGGACGAACTCAAGGACAAGGTGACGATCTATCCGCTGCCGCACCAGCCGGTGGTGAAGGACCTCGTGCCGGATCTGACCAACTTCTATGCGCAGCACGCCGCTATGCAGCCGTGGCTGAAGACCACGACCGCCAATCCCGAGAAGGAGCGGCTGCAGTCGAAGGAGGACCGTGACAAGCTCGACGGGCTCTACGAGTGCATCCTGTGCGCGTGCTGCTCGACCTCGTGCCCGAGCTACTGGTGGAATTCGGAACGCTTCATGGGCCCGGCGGCGCTGCTGCAGG
>JAXDNZ010000508.1:0-4577 GCA_034669185.1 Hyphomicrobiales bacterium | reverse complement strand
GAAGTTCGCGAACTGCTCTCCAAGTATAACTATCCGGGCGACAAGATCCCGATCATCAAGGGCTCGGCCCTGATGGCGCTGGAAGACAAAGAGCCGAAGCTCGGCCACGACGCCATCCTCGAGCTGATGAAGGCGGTCGACGAGTACATTCCGCAGCCGGAACGTCCGATCGACCAGCCGTTCCTGATGCCGGTGGAAGACGTGTTCTCGATCTCGGGCCGCGGCACTGTGTGCACCGGTCGCGTCGAGCGCGGCATCGTCAAGGTCGGCGAGGAAGTCGAGATCGTCGGTCTGAAGGAGACCGTAAAGACGGTCGTCACCGGCGTCGAGATGTTCCGCAAGCTGCTCGATCAGGGCCAGGCGGGCGACAACATCGGCGCGCTGCTGCGCGGCACCAAGCGCGAGGACGTCGAGCGCGGTCAAGTGCTGTGCAAGCCCGGCTCCGTGAAGCCGCACACCAAGTTCAAGGCTGAGGCCTATATCCTCACCAAGGAGGAGGGCGGCCGCCACACCCCGTTCTTCACCAACTACCGTCCGCAGTTCTACTTCCGCACCACCGACGTGACCGGCGTCGTGCACTTGCCCGAGGGCACCGAGATGGTCATGCCGGGCGACAACATCGCGATGGAAGTGCACCTGATCGTGCCGATCGCGATGGAGGAGAAACTGCGCTTCGCCATCCGCGAGGGCGGCCGCACCGTCGGCGCCGGCGTGGTTGCGAGCATCATCGAGTAGCAGATGTCTGTGTCATGGCCGGGTCCAAAGCCCGGCCATCCACATCTTCAAGATGGCCTGTACTGATCCGGCATGACGCAGAGCGAGATTTCAAGATGAACCAGAACATCCGGATCCGGCTCAAGGCCTTCGACCACCGCATCCTTGATGCGTCGACACGCGAGATCGTCAATACGGCGAAGCGTACCGGCGCGCAGGTGCGCGGGCCGATCCCGCTGCCGACCAGGATCGAGAAGTTCACGGTGAACCGCTCGCCACACGTCGATAAGAAGAGCCGCGAGCAGTTCGAGATGCGGACGCATAAGCGGCTGCTCGATATCGTCGATCCCACTCCGCAGACGGTCGACGCGCTGATGAAGCTCGATCTCGCCGCCGGCGTCGACGTCGAGATCAAGCTGTAACGCGCGCTGTTTAGGAATTGAAGGAAACGCCCATGCGCTCAGGGGTGATCGCACAGAAGGTCGGCATGACCCGCGTCTTTACCGACGCCGGCGAGCATGTGCCGGTGACGGTGCTGCGCCTGGCCAATTGCCAGGTGGTCGCGCATCGCACCAAGGACCAGAACGGCTATGTCGCGCTCCAGCTCGGCTCGGGCACGCGCAAGGTCAAGAACGTGACGAAGGCGCAGCGCGGCCATTTCGCGGTGGCCAAGGTCGAGCCGAAGCGCAAGGTCGCCGAATTTCGTGTCAGCGAAGATGCGTTGATTCCGGTCGGCGCCGAGATCACTGCCGATCACTTCCTGCCGGGACAGTTCGTCGATGTGACCGGCACCTCGATCGGCAAGGGCTTCGCCGGCGGCATGAAGCGCTGGAATTTCCACGGCCTGCGCGCTTCGCACGGCGTATCGATCTCGCATCGCTCGATCGGTTCGACCGGCGGCCGTCAGGATCCGGGCAAGACCTTCAAGAACAAGAAGATGCCGGGCCACATGGGCGTCGAGCGCGTGACCACGCTCAATCTGAAGGTCGTGCAGACCGACGTCGAGCGCGGCCTGATCCTGATCGAAGGAGCGGTGCCGGGGGCGAAGGGCGGCTGGATCACGGTGCGCGACGCCGTCAAAAAGGCACCGCCGAAGGATCTGCCGAAGCCCGGCAAGTTCCGCCTGGCCGAAAACGGCGCGGGCGAAGCGAAAGCCGGCGAAAGCAAAGAAGGGGGTGCGTGATGGACCTTAAGGTCACGACCCTCGACGGCAAGGAAGCGGGCTCGGTCTCGCTCGACAAGGACATCTTCGGCCTTGAGCCGCGCACGGATCTGATCCAGCGCTGCATCAACTGGCAGCTCGCCAAGCGCCAGGCCGGCACGCACAAGACCAAGGGCCGCGCGGAGATCAATCGCACCGGCAAGAAGATGTACGCACAGAAGGGCACCGGCGGCGCCCGCCACGGCTCGGCACGGGTTCCGCAGTTCCGCGGCGGCGGTCGCGCCTTCGGACCGGTGGTACGCAGCCACGCTCACGACCTGCCGAAGAAGGTGCGCGCGCTTGCGTTGCGCCATGCGCTCTCCGCCAAGGCGAAGGACGGGGGTATCGTTGTTCTCGATGCACTCAGCGCAAAAGAAGCCAAGACCAAGGCGCTCGCCGCCCAGTTCGGCAAGCTCGGCTGGGCCAATGCGCTGATCATCGGCGGCGACACGATCGAGGAGAACATCGGTCGCGCCGCGCGCAACATTCCCAATATCGACGTGCTGCCGGTGCAGGGCATCAACGTCTACGACATCCTGCGGCGGCGCACGCTGGTGCTGACCAAGGCTGCGGTCGAGGCGCTGGAGGCGCGGTTCAAATGAGCACCCCGTCCGATCCGCGCCTCTACGACGTGATCATCGCGCCGGTGATCACCGAAAAGGCCACGATGGCGTCCGAGCACAACCAGGTGATCTTCAAGGTCGCCATGAAGGCGACGAAGCCGCAGATCAAGGAAGCGGTTGAGAAGCTGTTTGACGTCAAGGTCAGGAACGTCAACACGCTCACCCGCAAAGGCAAGTTCAAGGCCTTCCGTGGCCGCCCCGGCGTGCAGTCGGATGTGAAGAAAGCGATCGTGACCCTCGAAGAGGGCCACCGCATCGACGTGAGCACCGGTCTGTAGGCGGGAGAGAGAGATGGCGCTCAGAAATTACAACCCCGTCACGCCCGGCCAGCGCCATCTGGTGCTGGTCGACAAGTCGGGTCTGTACAAAGGCGCGCCGATCAAGGCGCTGACCGAGGGCAAGCACTCGACCGGCGGACGCAACACCGACGGGCGCATCACGTCGCGCTTCCGCGGCGGCGGCCACAAGAAGGCGTACCGCAAGATCGACTTCAAGCGGCGCAAGTTCGATGCCCCGGCGAAGGTCGAGCGGCTGGAATATGATCCGAACCGGACCGCGTTCATCGCGCTGGTGAAGTACGAGGACGGCGAGCTCGCCTACATCCTTGCGCCGCAGCGGCTTGCGGTCGGCGACACGGTGGTCGCCGGCGAGCACGTCGACGTGAAGCCCGGCAACGCGATGCCGATGGCGAACATGCCGATCGGCACGATCGTGCACAACATCGAGTTCAAGGTCGGAAAGGGCGCGCAGCTCGCCCGCTCGGCCGGCACCTACGCGCAGATCGTCGGGCGCGACGCGGACTACATCATCCTGCGCCTCTCGTCGGGCGAGCAGCGCCTCGTGCACGGCCGCTGCATGGCGACCGTCGGCGCGGTGTCGAACCCGGATCACATGAACACCACCGTCGGCAAGGCCGGACGCACCCGCTGGAAGGGCCGCCTGCCGCACAACCGCGGTATCTCGATGAACCCGGTCGACCATCCGCATGGCGGGCGCACCAACGGCGGCAAGCAGTGGACGACTCCGTGGGGCTTCCCCACCAAGGGCAAGAAGACGCGCAAGAACAAGTCGACCGCGAAGTTCATCGTCACGAGCCGCCACGCGCGGAAGAAGTAAGGGCATCGTCATGGCGCGTTCAATCTGGAAGGGTCCGTTCGTCGACGGCTATCTGCTTAAGAAGGCAGAGGCCGCGCGCGCGTCCGGACGCCACGAGCTGATCCGCATCTGGAGCCGGCGCTCGACGATCCTGCCGCAGTTCGTCGGGCTAACGTTCGGCGTCTACAACGGGCACAAGCACATCCCGGTGATGGTCACCGAAGAAATGGTCGGTCACAAGTTCGGCGAGTTCGCTCCGACCCGAACGTTCTACGGACATTCTTCCGACCGCAAGGCGAAGCGTTCGCCGACCGCGGGTCCGGCGCCGGCGGCAGCGCCCGCGGCACCGGCCGCATCGAGCTAGGGATCAGGGCGATGAGCAAGAAAGCGCGCGAGCGCAGCCTCGCCGAGAACGAGGCCAAGGCGGTCGCCCGGATGCTCCGGGTGAGCCCGCAGAAGCTCAATCTCGTTGCCGGCCTGATCCGCGGCAAGAAGGTCGCGAGCGCGCTCGCGGACCTCGAGTTTTCGCGCAAGCGCATCGCGAAGGACGTGCGCAAGTGCCTGCAATCGGCGATCGCGAACGCCGAGAACAATCACGAGCTCGACATCGATGATCTCATCGTTGCCGAGGCGCATGTCGGCAAGGCGATCGTGCTCAAGCGGTTCTCGCCGCGCGGGCGTGGCCGCATGGGCAAGATCATGAAGCCCTTCTCCCACCTCACCATCGTGGTGCGGCAGGTCGAGGAAGTGGCCGCGCAGGCCAAGGCGTAGGGCGGAGAGAGATCATGGGTCAAAAAGTCAATCCGATCGGCCTTCGTCTCGGCATCAACCGGACGTGGGACTCGCGCTGGTACGCCGGCAAGAACGACTACGGCAAGCTTCTGCACGAGGACATGGTGATCCGCGAGAAGCTGTCGGAAGCCTTGAAGCAGGCCGCGGTGTCG
>JAXDNZ010000507.1:0-5288 GCA_034669185.1 Hyphomicrobiales bacterium | reverse complement strand
AGCAGGCGCAATGGGACGCAGAGAACGCCAAGCGCCGCGCCGAAACGGAAGCGCGCCGGCTGGAGGCGGAGGCAAAGCGGGCGGCCGAAGAGGAAGCGCGCCGGAAGGAAGACGAGGCGCGCAAGGCGGAGCTGCAGGCGCGTCGCATGGCCGAGCAGGCACGGCGGGCGAGTCAGGTGGAAGCCGCGCGGCGCGCCCGCGAACGGATCGAGGCGGCGCGGCGTGCGCGGGGAGCGACGGGCTTCGCTCCGGCGGCAAGCGACGCGCCGATCCCGCACGCGGCCGAGACCGTGACGGTCGCGCCCGAGCCGGCCGCAGAGAGCATGCCGGCCGAGCCGGTGATCGAGTCCAGGCCTGACGAGCAGGCAGTCGTGCCGATGACGATCGAGCCGGTCGCCGACGCGATGCCCGAGCCGCTGCCGATGGCGGCAGCGGTCTCATCGGCGCCGGCCACCGGCGGCGTGGCGATCGGCGCCCCCGAAATAGCTCCCGCCAAATCGGCGGAGTCGGTGGCTGCGCCGAAGAAGGCCTCGCGCAAATCGCGCGCGCGCAAGCGCAAGAAGGACGCAAGCGAGCCGACGTCGCCCTCGACGTAGATCAGCGCCCGTCGCGCCGCGCCATGAACGCGAGTCGTTCGAACAGGTGCACGTCCTGTTCGTTCTTGATCAGCGCGCCATGTAGCGGTGGAATCAGCTTTTTCGGGTCGCGCTCGCGCAACGTCTCGGGGCCGATGTCCTCGACCATCAGAAGTTTGAGCCAGTCGAGCAGCTCTGAGGTCGAGGGCTTCTTCTTCAGCCCCGGCACGTCGCGGATCTCGTAGAACAGCTTCAGCGCTTCGGCGACGAGGCGCTGCTTGATGCCAGGGAAATGCACCTCGATGATCGCCGTCATCGTGTCGGCGTCGGGAAAGCGGATGTAGTGAAAGAAGCAGCGGCGCAGGAATGCGTCGGGCAATTCCTTCTCGTTGTTCGACGTGATCACGACGATCGGCCGGCGGCGCGCCTTCACGGTCTCGCTCGTCTCGTAGACGAAGAACTCCATGCGATCGAGCTCCTGCAACAAGTCGTTGGGAAACTCGATGTCGGCCTTGTCGATCTCGTCGATCAGCAGCACGGGCCGCTCGTCGGCGACGAAGGCGTCCCACAGCTTGCCGCGCTTGATGTAGTTGCGGATGTCGGCCACGCGCTGGTCACCGAGCTGGCTGTCGCGCAAGCGGGACACTGCGTCATACTCGTAGAGGCCTTGCAGCGCCTTGGTGGTCGACTTGACGTGCCACTCGATCAGCGGGGCTTTCAGTGCCTTGGCGATCTCCAGCGCGAGCACGGTCTTGCCGGTGCCGGGCTCTCCCTTGACCAGCAGCGGCCGTTCCAGCGTGATCGCGGCATTCACCGCGACCTTGAGGTCGTCGGTCGCCACGTAGGCTTTGGTGCCTTCAAAACGCATGCCTGGCTCCAGTTTGCGCCGCACCCTAAGGCGGCGAATCGTACGCGGCAAGGCGGCCAATCACTCGGGCTTCGCACGAATGTGAGCGCGAATTGAGCACCATTGCGGCATGGATCGGTTATATGACGCAATGACGGGAGCCGCAGTCCTGGGAGGTCTCATGCTTCGTCGCATCGTCATGGCCGCGTGCGTGCTCGCGGCGGTCTCAAGCGCGGCATCCGCGCAGAGCAAGACCGAAACCGCGATCTTCGCGGGCGGTTGCTTCTGGTGCACGGAAGCCGACTTCGACAAGGTCGCGGGCGTCATCAGCACGACCTCGGGCTATATCGGCGGCACCGCCGCGAACCCGACCTACGCCCAGGTCTCGTCCGGCACGAGCGGTCATGCCGAAGCCGTGAAGGTCGTCTACGACCCGGGCAAGGTGACTTACGCCAAGCTGCTCGACGTGTACTGGCGCAGCATCGATCCGCTGGTGAAGGACAAGCAGTTCTGCGACAGCGGCGATCAGTACCGCACCGCGATTTTCTATCTCGATGACGAGCAGAAAAAGCTTGCCGAGGAGACCAAGAAAAAGGTCGAGGCGAAGTTCGCGCCGCGCACGGTCTACACGCAGATCGTCAAGGCGACCGCGTTCTACGATGCCGAGGACTATCATCAGGATTACTACAAGAAGAACGAGGCGCGGTATAAGTTCTATCGCTGGAATTGCGGCCGCGACCAACGCCTCGAACAGCTGTGGGGAAAGGCGCAGTCATGATCAGCCGCCGTGCGATGGCCGTTGGGGCGAGCGCGGTCGCGCTCGCCGCGATCTGGCGGGTGTCGTCGGATTCGAATGCCGCTCCGGCGGAGAAATTCGAGATCGAGAAGAGCGACGAGGAATGGCGCCGTCTTCTTTCCCCGGCGCAATACAGCGTGCTGCGCAAACATGGCACCGAGCGGCCGGGCTCCAGCGCGCTCAATCACGAAAAGCGCAAGGGCACGTTCGCATGCGCGGGCTGCGCCTTGCCGCTGTTCTCCTCGGATACCAAATACGAGAGCGGCACCGGCTGGCCGAGCTTCTGGCGGCCGCTCGGCGATACCGTCGCGACCTCGACCGACAGCGCATTCCTGATGTCGCGCACCGAGGTGCATTGCCGCCGCTGCGGCGGCCATCTCGGACACGTGTTCGATGACGGCCCACCGCCCACCGGCAAGCGCTACTGCATGAACGGCGTCGCGCTCACCTTCATCCCTGCGCCGGCCGGCGGTCCGGCCTAATTCTCAAGGCCTCATGGTGAGGCGCGCCGCGATCGCCGCGCGTCTCGAACCATGACGGCGGCGTGCGGCGCGTTCGGCCATCCTTCGAGACGCCCTCCCTTTATCCCTCCCCCGCTTGCGGGGGAGGGAAGGGAGGGGGCTCTTCAGGATGAGGGTCGGAGTGGGCAATTCCTGCCGTACCCGGCAGTTTCGCGCCGGCCCGCCACTCCGCCGCGGTGCGTAACCTGTTGAATTTCCATTGAAACACCCATGGCACGCGGCTTGCGACGCCGCACCCGATCGTGCGGCCGCCGCGCCCTTTTCGCCGGCGCCGCCAAGACGGATCGGAGGAAGTTCATGGGTATCTTCGGCGCTCTCACCACCGCGGTGACCGGGCTGCGCGCGCAATCGTTCGCGCTGGAAAACATTTCAGGCAACATCGCGAACTCGCAGACGACGGGCTTCAAGCGCACCGACACGAGTTTCGAGGATTTGATCCCGGACAACATCCCCAACAAGCAACTGGCCGGCAGCGTGATCGCGAATTCGCGTGCCACCAACGCGGTGCAGGGCGATCTCCAGACCGCCGCGACCAGTACCTTCATGGCGATCAACGGCGAGGGCTTCTTCATTGTGCAAAAGCCGGTCGGCTCATCCGACAACCGGCCGGTGTTTGACGGCACGGACCTCTATACCCGCCGCGGCGATTTTCAGATCAACCAGGACGGCTACCTCACCAACGGCGCCGGCTACTACCTGATGGGCATCCCGGTTGACGCCAAGACCGGAAACCTGGCGGGCAGCGTGCCGCAAGTTCTGCAATTCAAGAACGATTTCTCGCCCGCCCAGCCGACAACCGAGATCGACTATCGCGCCAACGTGCCGAGTACGCCGATCACCACCAATTATGACCCGGCCATTCCGGGGTCCGATCTGCTGCAGGCGGTCAACTTCATCTCCAATCCGATCGCCGGCGCGCCGTCGACGGCGAAGATCACCGGCAAGAACGCCGTGCTGAGTGCGGACGCGCACGCGACCGGCCTCGGCACCGTGGGTTCGCTCGTATCCGGCACCACGCTCTCCACGCTCGGCATCAGCAACGGGCAGACCATCACGGTCAATGACGGCACCAACACGACCACCTACACGGTCGTGAACGCCGCGACCGAAACGGTCGGCAATCTGGTGACGGCGATCGACGGCGGTGCTGCGGCGGTCAGTGCCTCGCTCGTCGGGGGCAAGATCCAGATCGTGTCGGACAACTATGCCGACACGCTGAACATCGGCGGCACCGCGGCGACCGCCGCGGGCTTCGGCTCCTCGAATGACAGCTTCTCGCCGGTGAATCTGCTGCAGCAGGGCGTCACGCAGAATCAGACGCTCACGATCACCACGACCAGTTTCGGCAGCCAGACCATCACTTTCGGCACGGGCGCGGGCGAGGTCTCGACACTTGCGGGCCTGCTGGCAAAATTGCAGACCACCGCCGGCATTTCGAACGCCGCCGTCGACGCGAATGGAAACGTCAGCTTCACGGCGGCGAATGCGAGCGACGATATCCACGTTGGCAGCACGCTTCCGACCGAAGTCAACGCCGTCAAGTTCGGCATCACGGTGACGGATGGCCGCCCGGCCGACGGTACCGTGATCGCGAACGACCAGACGGCGTTTCTGAATTCGACGCTCGGCGCCGGCGCGATCACGACCTACGACGTCTCGGGTACGCCGGTGAACGTGCAGATGCGCTGGGCCAAGGTGGATTCAGCGGCGCTTGGCACCGGCCATGACAACGTCTGGAACCTGTTCTATCAGGTCGACTCCAATGCGACAGGTGTCGGAACCGCGTGGAAGAACGTCGGGGTGAAATACACGTTCGGACCGAACGGACAACTCAATCCGCCGGTCGCCAACGTGACACTCAGCAACGTCACGGTGAACGGTACCAGCCTCGGCGACCTCCAGCTCGTGCACGACACCGGCGGCGTCACGCAGTTTGCCGATTCCAACGGCACGGTGCAGGTCAACCTGCTCACCCAGAACGGCTTTCCGGCGGGCTCGCTGCAGACCGTATCGGTCAGCGACAAGGGCCGCGTGGTCGGCACCTATTCCAACGGGCGCACCATCGATCTGGCCGAAGTCACGCTTGCCAACTTCAATGGCGCGAACGGGCTCAAGCGGCTCGACGGCGGCGCGTTCGCGGCGACCGAGGAGTCCGGCGCCGCCGTTCTCGGTGCTCCCGGGAAGATCGTCGGCTCCTCGCTGGAAGGCTCGAACGTCGACATCGCCGACGAGTTCACCAAGCTGATCGTGACCCAGCAGGCCTATTCGGCCAATACGCGCGTCGTCACCACTTCGAACCAGATGGTGCAGGACGTTCTCAACATGCTGCGGTAACGCCGCGGCGAGGGCGGGTTAGGTCATGAGTCTCAGCCAAGCGCTCGGCGCGGCGGTCTCCGGACTGCGCGTCACGCAGTCGAGCCTCTCCCTCGTCGCCGGCAATGTGGCGAACGCGGGTACGCCCGGCTACACCCGCAAGACCGGCGTGCAACTTGCGACCGTCGCGGGCGATTTCGGCGTCGGCGTGCGGTTTGCCGCAGTCAGCCGCGAGC
>JAXDNZ010000506.1:0-10838 GCA_034669185.1 Hyphomicrobiales bacterium | reverse complement strand
CCGCCAGCGCGCGCCAGTCGATGTCGCGGGTCGCCTCAATATCGACCCCGAGCGGCTGCGCCCCGACTGCGATCAGTGCGAAGTCGCCGCTGTGCGACAGGTTGAAGTGCAATGACGGATAATCGCGCAGCTCCGGCTTGCGTCCGCCGCCTTCGACGAACACGAGATCGCGCGCGTCCAGTCCCGTCCGCTCCGCGAGGATCCGCCGCAGCGCGCCGCGGCCCTTTGCGAAGCGCGCAATATCGCCTTCCTGTCTGTATCGGTCGGCGCGCGCCTGCTCGTCGGCGCTCAACAGCGCACGCGTCGCGTCGAGCGCGATGCGCCTCAGGTCGAGGAGCCAGAAAGAGGCGATCACCCCGCCGCGCTGTCGTCCGTAATGTTCAGTACCGCGCCGCCTTCGACGGGCGGCCGCGGCGCGAGCCCGCCGCCGCGGCGCTCGGGAAGCGAGATGACGCGCGCGTTGACCACGAGATCGGCCGATGCGCGTTGCGCTGCGAGCCGGCGCGGGATCGCGTCGCTGCTCTGCTTCGCCCAAGCGTTCTGGCCGAGCGCGGAGAGTGAACGGATCGGATCGAAGTAGTAGAAATACTTGCCGCGCTCGACCGCCGGCGCGAGGAATCCCGATACGCCGTGCATCCCATCGTGGAATTCGGCGCTGTGCACGTCCCGCTTGCCGCCGGGCGTATCGACGATGAACAACGGCGTGTTGAAGCCCGCGGTCGCGCCGCGCACTTCCTTCTCGAGCTTCTGCGCGGTTTTCAGCGGCAGCCGGAAGTGCTCGGTACCCTTCACCATGTCGCAGAGATAGACGTAATACGGATGGATGTTGATCTGCCCGAGACCCTTGATCAGGTTTTTCAGCGTGACCGCATCGTCGTTCACGCCGCGCAGCAGGACGGATTGATTGCGCACGAACACGCCCTTCTCGTGCAGACGGCGCATCGCGCGCTCGACATAGGGCGTGATCTCATTCGGATGATTGAAGTGCGTGTGCACGTAGACGCTCTTGAATAGTTCGCGCCCGCGCTGCGCTACGTCGGTGAGCGCGCCAAACCATTCATGATCGGTGAGGAACTTCATCGGCTGCACCGACACCGCCTTGGTGGCGAAGCGGATGCGTCGGATGTGCTCGATGTCGAGCAGCGCATTGCCGAGCGTGCGGACGTTCGCGGCTTTCAGGCGCGCGATATCGCCGCCCGACACCACCACGTCCTCGATCTGCGGGTTCTTGCGGATGTAGTCGAGTGCCGCGTCCCAGTTTCTGGCGCTCGTGACGTTTTCCTTCTGGATCAGCGCTGTGTCGCCACCGACCGCGTAGGAGCGCGTGCAGTACTGGCAATAGACCGGACACACCGACGTGACCAGGAACAGCACCTTGTCGGGATAGCGGTGCACCAGACCCGGAACCGGCGAGTGTTGCTGCTCCTCGAGCGAGTCGACCACCAGGCAAGGGTGGTCGTCCTCAAGCTCGCTTTCCATCGGCAGGAACTGGCGCCGCACCGGATCGGCCAATGGATCCGACCAGTTGATCAGCGACATCACATAGGGATTGAGCCGGATCTGCATGCCGACCTTGCCCAAGCCGGCCTCGATCTCGCTGAACGTGTCGCGTTCCACGACGCCGTCCAGCGCGTGCTCGAGCTGCGCGACGCGCGTGATCGCGTGCCTGTCCTGCCAGAGATTATCTTCGAACTGCGCGTCGGAGACGTCTCGCCAGATTTTGAACCGGGTCCAATTCGGACGCATCAGGCCCCCCGACCTTCTTCAAGCTTCGAGCCCCGCGTCGCTATGCGAGGGATTTCGGATCGATCTTGTTTGATCGACTCTTGTTCCGATCCAACCATGGCAAATGCAACATTGATGGGGGATGAACACTAGTGTACCTAAGCAACACATTGAGGAATATCTGCTTTTCTGAATAGCTATTCAGAGATAGTGAATGATGAACATTGGTATAGTTCAGCGTGAATAGTTGTTCATCCGAGCTTCTTGCATTGCGCGCAATCGGTTGATCGCGCATATCATCAAACCGTACCGTTTTTCG
Source organism: Hyphomicrobiales bacterium (assembly GCA_034669185.1). GTDB lineage: Bacteria > Pseudomonadota > Alphaproteobacteria > Rhizobiales > Xanthobacteraceae > PALSA-894. The sequence continues at coordinate 8,794 of JAXDNZ010000506.1, read as the reverse complement.
ACACGTGTTCATGCTCGACGTCCAGATCAGAGAGGTGACCGACAATCGGCCGAGGCTGGATGCCGCGCCGGATTGTCTGCATGAGCTATTCGAGGCGCGCGCCGATGCCGCGCCCGCTGCCACCGCGATCATTCGTGACGACAAATCATGGAGTTACGCGGAGATCGAAGCGCACGCGAACCGCCTTGCGCACCATCTGCGCGCGCTGGGCGTGCGCTCCGGCAAGCTCGTCGGTCTTGCGTTCGAGCGCTCGGAATTGCCGATCGTCGCGATCCTCGCCTGCCTCAAGGCGGGCGCCGCCTACGTTCCGATAGACCCCGGTCACCCGGACGAGCGTATCCGTTACATCGCCGAGGAAGCCGAGCTTGAACTACTTCTAAGCGAACAGTCGCTGTTTGCGCGCCTGCAGCGCGCATTCCCCGGGACCATCGTTTTGCTCGACGTCGACGCTGCGGCGATCGCCGCGCAGCCGCCGACGCGAATCAGCCGCATCGAGACCGGGCTGAAACCGGATGACCTCTGCTACGTGATCTACACCTCGGGCACGACCGGCCGTCCCAAGGGGGTGATGACCGAGCACCGCAACGCGGTGCATTTCGTGCTCGCGTTCAACGAATTCTGCCTCACCACGGCGCGCGATCGCATCTACCAGGGCTTCTCGCTCGGCTTCGACGGCTCGGTCGAGGAGATCTGGATGGCGTTCTCGATCGGTGCCGCGCTTGTCGTCGGCACCTAAGATACGCCGCGCTTCGGCAATGATCTTGCCCGTTACCTCGCAAAGCAGGACGTCACCTATTTCTCCACCGTGCCGACCATGTTGTCGACCATGACGGAGGCTATTCCCTCGTTGCACCAGCTCGTGGTCGCGGGCGAAGTCTGTCCGCCTGAACTGGTCGCGCGCTGGGCGCAACCGGGGCGGCTGATGCTCAACGCCTACGGGCCGACCGAGGCGACCGTGAACGCGACTGCGCTTGTCTGCGAACCCGGTCGGCCGATCAGCATCGGGCGCCCTCTGGCCGGTTACGAAACGCTGATCCTCGACGCCGACATGCGCGAATTGCCAAGCGGTGTGAAGGGCGAGCTTTACATCGGGGGACCTGGGGTCGCGCGCGGTTACGTGAAGCAGCCGGAACTGACCGCGCGGCATTTTGTGGTCTCTCCGCACGATGGGCGTCGGCTCTATCGCACCGGCGACGTTGCTTCGATCGACGATGCGGGCGAGGTCTCCTTCTACGGGCGCGCCGACGACCAGGTGAAGATCCGCGGCTATCGGGTCGAATTGTCTGAAATCGGAGCGGTGCTCCTGGAGCAGCCGAACATCGCGTCCGCGACAGTTCGCCTTTACGAGCATGAAGGTGTGCAGGCGCTCGCCGCCTACGTCGTGCGCGACGATCCGGCGGTGGTGCTCGATCGCGGCGCGCTGCTCGCGGCGCTGCGCGCAAAGCTGCCGGTCTACATGGTCCCGGCCTATCTCGACGTGCTCGACGCGCTGCCGATGCTCTCGACCGGCAAGGTCGACCGCAAGCGGCTGCCGCCGCCGCAACAGGCGCTGATGGACGCCTCGAGTGTGGGCGAGTTGCCCTCGACCCCGCTCGAAGCAGCGATCGCCGATACCTGGGCCGCGTTGTTCAAAGTCGAGCGCGTCGGCGCCGAGCAGGATTTCTTTCTCGATCTCGGCGGGCATTCGCTGCTCGCCGCCCAGATGGTGACGCAACTGCGCAATCGCGCGGACGTGCATGTGCCGGTGCGCGACGTCTATTCATTCCCGACGGTGCGCAAGCTCGCCGCTCATGTGACGGCGCAGCCAAGGCCGGAGGCGAAAGCCGCCAAACCCGACAGTGCGATCGTGCCGGACAACGTTCAGCGCAAGGTCGGCTTCGGCTTCGCGCTCGCGCAAGGACTGTCCATCCTCGCGCTGGGCCTTGTCCTGACGCTGCCGCTGCTGGTCGTGATCCCGGTCGCCGATGACCTCTTGCGTGGCCGTATCGACGTTGTGGATGCGGCGGCGATCCTGGTCCCGTTCGGCTTGGCGCTATGGATCGCGATGGTTCTCGTCAGCATCGCCGCCAAGTGGCTGATCATCGGCCGCTATCGCGCGGGCGCCTATCCGCTGTGGGGGAGCTATTACTTCCGCTTCTGGCTGGTGTCGCGGCTGCAGAGCCTGGGGGGGATCGGTACCATCACCGGCACGCCGCTGATGCCGCTGTATATGCGTCTGATGGGTGCGAAGGTCGGGCGCGACTGCGCAATCGAAAGCGCGTTGTGCTTTGCATACGACCTCATTTCGATCGGCGATGACAGCAGCATCGGGGGAGACACCCACTTCCTCGGTTTTCGTGTCGAGAACGGCTACCTGATCCTCGGCCGCATCGACATCGGCAACCGTTGTTTCGTCGGGTCGCACTCCTCGCTCGGGCTGAATGTGCGCATGGAGGATGGTTCGCGGGTCGACGATCAGACTTTGCTCGCCGACGGTGAGACCATTCCGGCGGGGGAGGCGTGGCTGGGATCGCCTGCCCGAGCCGGGACGGTGAGCGTGCCGGACGGTGCACCGCTGCGCCACAGCCCGCTGCGCAAAGTGGTGTTCACGGCACTTGCACTATTGGCGACTTATCTGCTCACGGTGATTTCGGCGGTGCCCGGCATCGCCGTTCTGCTCGGTTGGATCTGGGCGTTCCAAACGGGATGGCTCACGGTCGCGATCGCCGCGACCGCGGTCGCGCTGCCGCTCTTCTTCGTGAGTACTTGCCTGTGGATCGCGATGTTCAAGGCGCTGATCCTGCGCCGCGCGCAGGCCGGAACATATCCGCTCTACTCGCTGTACTATGGCCGCTACTGGCTCGCCTATGGGCTGATGCGGCTGAGCCGCGTGATCCTGCTGCCGCTGTTCACCACGCTTTATCTGCCACCTTGGATGCGCCTTGTTGGCGCCAAGCTCGGACGCCATGTCGAAATGTCGACGGTCTGGAGCTTCATGCCAGAGCTGATCGACGCGCGCGATGGCAGCTTCTTCGCCGACGGCTGCCTGCTTGGCGGCCGGCGCACCTTCGGCGGGCGCTGGGATATCGATGTCCATGTCATCGGCGAGCGCAGCTTCGTGGGCAACGGCGCGATGCTGCCGAACGGATCGAGCCTGGGCGATGGCTGCCTGCTCGGCGTGCTCTCGACCCCGCCGCAGCGCGGAGAGCCGACGCCCAACGGCACCGATTGGCTCGGATCGCCGGGCTTTCGCCTGCCGGTTCGCCAGAAGCTGGGAGATTTCAGCGACGAGCAGACCTTCCGCCCGACCCGCAAGCTCTACCTGCAGCGCGGGCTGGTCGACGGCTGCCGCATCCTCATTCCCTCCTACACCGCCTTCGCGCTGGGCCTCGCAGGTATCGTGGCGACGCTCTACGCATACGAGGTCTATGGCCTGTGGCCGATGATCGGGGTCGCTGTGGCGCTCGGCTGGCTGTCCGCGGCGGTCGCGGTACTGATCGTCGTGGCGCTGAAATGGGCCGTGATGGGCCGCTTCAAGCCGGTGATCGTTCCGCTGTGGTCGCCATATGTGTGGTTCAACGAGATGGTCAACGGCGCCTACGAGTCTATGATGTCGCCGGTGGTCTCGATGTTTTTCGGCACGCCGTTCGCGGCCCCGATCCTGCGGCTGCTTGGCTGCAAGTTCGGCCGGCACTGTTACATCGGCAGCGCGCTGATGTCCGAATTCGATCTCATCCAGATCGGTGATTACGTTGCGCTCAATGCGGCCGCCGTGGTGCAGAACCACCTGTTCGAGGATCGCGTGATGAAGTCCTCTTATCTGCGGATCGCGGATGGCTGCACGATCGGCAACATGTCGATCGTGCTCTACGACACGCGCATGGAAGAGGGCGCGGTGCTCGGGCCGCTCTCGCTCCTGATGAAGGGCGAGGTGCAGCCGGCCGCCACCCGCTGGCACGGGATTCCGACGGTCGAGGGCTAGCGCGAGCGACAGCCGCCGCGCCCAGCATGATCCCGGTGAGCCGAGTCACCAGTTCCTCCGTTGCGTTTTTGTACGAGGTTCTTTCATGCGCCGGCTTAGGGCAGGGGCACCAAGATCATTTTCGAGCGCCGGACGGAACCGCGCTATAAACTGTCGTCATGAACGCGCCGGACATGCGAAGCAATTTTGTCGGGACACTGCCGCAGGTGGAGCGGCGCGATTTTTCGAGCATCGGCTACGACGAAGCCCTGCGCCGCGCGCGCGACATCGTGCCGGTGCTGCGTGACCGCGCGCAGAAGTGCGAAGACGCACGGATGCTCATCCGCGAAAACGAGCAGCTCCTGCATGAGACCGGGTTGTTCCGCTTCCATCAGCCGAAGGCCTTCGGCGGGATGGAGCTCGATTTCGTCGCGATTTTCGATATCCCGGCCGAGATCGCGCGCGGCTGCCCATCGACCGCGTGGAACGTCGGCAATCTCGCCACGCATCACTGGATGCTCGGCTACTGGGACCCCGAGACCCAACATGAGGTTTGGGATGCCAACCCGGACGCGCTGATTGCCTCCTCGATCGCGCTCGCCGCCGGCCGCGCCCGCAAGACGGATGACGGGTACATCGTCAGCGGCCGCTGGCCGTTCTCTTCCGGCGTCGACAACTCCGACTGGAACATGCTCGCCGTCACGGTCTACGACGGCGAGAAGGCGGTCGACTGGCGGCTCTGCCTCGTGCCGAAGACCGACTACGAAATCATCGACACCTGGTACGCGATGGGAATGGCCGGAACGGGGAGCAAGGACATCGCCGTCAAGGAGCTGTTCGTGCCGGAGCGCCGTGCGCTCGCACTTGCAAGGACCCGCGGCGGGTACGAGCATCCGGGCGCGGCGATCAATCGCAGCGCACTGTTCGGCATCCCGATTCTCGGTGCGGCCGGCATTCCGCTCTCGCCCGCCTCGATCGGTGCGGCGGAAGGCGCCTACGAGCATTTCCTCGCGTCGATGGGCAAGCGCACCGGTACCTATACGGGCGCCAAGGTCGCCGACTTCCAGGCGGTGCAGATCAAGGTCGCGCGGGCCCGTGCGCTGATCGACTCCGGCCGCGCGCTCTCGCGCAATGCCTCGATCGCATTGCAGGAGATGTCGGCGCGCGGCGAGGTGCCGGATCTCGCGACCAAGCTGCGCTTCCGCGCGCAGTCGGCCTTCGCGGTGAACCAGGCGCGCGAGGCAGTCGAGACGCTGTGGTCGTGCTACGGCGCGCAGGGGATCTACACGCGCGATCCGCTCCAGCGCTACTTGCGCGACGTGACCGCGATGAACCAGCATTTCTCGTTCAACTTCGACATCGCCGGCGCGGCCTTCGGGCTTCACGCGCTGGGCGGGCCGTACGCCAATCCGACGATGTGACGGCCCCTAGCGGCGGCTGCCGCGCATTCATTGATGCCGCTTCACATAATTGGCCCAATTGTTTGTGAGAGCGCGTCGCGCCCCAGCCGTTATTGTGCTTGAAGCAAGCCATTCGATTCGAAAGTTCCATTCATGCCGGTTCAACACGCCCTGCAACCGAAGACGGTTCCGGTCGATCCGCTACCCGAGGCGCCGTTCTATATTCCGGCGACGGGGTCGCCGACGCGGACACGGCGCGAGCTCAAGTACGGCGACACGTTCCTGGTCATCGACAGTCATGGCGACATCGGCGTATCGGCCGGCGGGTCCGACGGGCTGTTCCATGCCGATACGCGCTTCCTCTCGCAGCTCGAGCTCCGGCTGAACGGGGAGCTGCCGCTGCTCCTCGGCTCGAACGTGCGGGACGACAACACGCTGCTTGCGATCGACCTGACCAACCCGGACGTCTACGACAATGGTCATATCGTGTTGCAGAAGGACATCGTCCATATCGCGCGCACCATCTTTCTCTGGCGCGGAACCGCCTACCAGCGCATTTCAGTGCGCAACCACGGCGACCGGCCGCTTGCGCTCACGATGTCGCTGGCCTTCGGCAGTGATTTCGCCGACTTGTTCGAAGTGCGTGGGCTGACGCGCGCGCGGCGTGGGGTCGCCACGCGCGGCGTCGTCGGCAGCGATCAAGCCGTCCTGAGCTATCAGGGGCTCGACGGTGCACCGCGGCGCACCGTACTGACGTTCGATCCCCCTCCCACCGAGCTTACGGCGAACGCCGCGACCTATCGGCTCGACCTCGCGCCCAGCGAGGCGAAGCCGATTTTCCTTGGCGTAACCTGCAACGAGCCGGCGACCAAGCGGCCGGCTCCGCTCCTGCGTGGCCTGCTGGCGGCGCATCGCGAGTTGCGGGCCGCGACGCGCGGCATCGCCACCGTCGAGACCTCGAACGAGCTGTTCAACGAGGTGCTGTGCCGCTCGGCCGCCGATCTCGCGATGCTGATGACCAACACGCCGCAGGGCCGTTATCCTTACGCCGGCATCCCCTGGTACTCGACCACGTTCGGTCGCGACGGCCTGATCACGGCGCTGCAGATGCTGTGGTGCGATCCCGATCTGGCGCGTGGCGTGCTGCGCCGGCTCGCCGCGTTTCAAGCCATGGCAGCCGACCCGGCCTCCGACGCCGAGCCCGGAAAAATCCTGCACGAGATGCGCGGCGGCGAGATGGCGGCGCTCGGCGAAGTGCCGTTCGGCCTTTACTACGGCAGTGTCGACGCGACACCGCTGTTCGTGCTTCTCGCCGGACTTTATGTCGAGCGCACCGGTGACGAGGCGACGCTGATCGAACTGTGGCCCGCGATCGAGGCCGCGTTGCGCTGGATCGATGGGCCCGCCGACCCCGACAAGGACGGCTTTGTCGAATACTACCGGCAGACCGAGAAGGGGCTTGCCAACCAGGGTTGGAAGGACTCGCACGACGCGATCTTCCACGCCGACGGACGCAGCGCCGAGGGCCCCATCGCGCTCGCCGAGGTGCAGGGTTATGTTTTTGCCGCAAAGCAGGTCGCGGCACGTTGCGCGCGGCGGCTCGGCCGCGCCGAGCAGGCCGCGGACCTTGAGGCGCAGGCGAAACGCCTTGCCGAAACATTCGAGGCGGCGTTCTGGTGCCCGGAGCTTGAGACCTACGCGCTCGCGCTCGACGGCGCGAAGGAGCCGTGCCGCGTGCGCACGTCGAACGCCGGGCAGGTGCTGTTCTCCGGGATTGCGCGCGGCGACCGCGCGCGGCTCGTCGCCGACGGGCTGCTCAGTCCGAGCTTCTTCTCCGGCTGGGGCATTCGCACCGTGGCGCGCGGCGAGGCGCGCTACAATCCGATGTCTTATCACAATGGCTCGATCTGGCCGCACGACAATTCGCTGATCGCGCTCGGCCTCGCGCGCTACGGCCGCAAGGGCGCGGTCGCGCAAGTGTTCAAGGGGCTGTTCGACGCGGCCAGCTACATGGACCTGCGGCGGTTGCCGGAATTGTTCTGCGGCTTCCAGCGCGAGCGCCGCCGCGGACCGACGCTCTATCCGGTTGCCTGTTCGCCGCAGGCCTGGGCGAGCGCGACGCCGTTCTCACTGATCGAGGCCGCACTCGGACTTGAATTCGATCCCGCCGCGCGCGCGATACGGCTGCGCAATCCGCGCCTGCCCGCGTTCCTCGACGAGGTGATCTTGCGTCATCTGCGGCTCGGCGAGGCGAGCGTGGATCTGAAGGTGCGCCGCTACGGTGACGAGGTCTCCCTGGAAGTGCTGCGCCGACGGGGCAAGATCCAAATGTCCGTGGTCCTGGATTAGCTGGAACCAGGCGTCGCGCCCGAGTTGCCGGGCGGCCTGCCGGCGGATTACTTGAGGAACCCGTCAAGAAGACCTTCGCCGAGCCGGAGGATCGTCATATTCCGTTGGCGCCACCGCCCAGGCCCGATCCAGAACGCGAGCCGCCACATCCGTCGCGCGCCAGTCTGCGCGGGCTCGATTGGTTCATCTTCTTCGTCGCGGACGTTCAGACCGGCTTCGGTCCGTTCATCGCGATCTATCTGACCTCGCAGAAGTGGACGCAGGTCGATATCGGCCTTTTGCTCACCGTCAGCGGTCTCATTTCGCTGCTCGGACAGATGCCGGGTGGCGCGCTGGTCGACGCCGCGCGGTCGGAACGGCTTGTCGCCGGCCTCGCGCTCGCCGCGATCAGCACGGCCGCTTTGGCCTATGCGTTATTGCCGATCTTTCCGGTCGTATTGACCGCCGCGGCGCTGCATGCGGCTGCGTCCTGCGTGCTCGGTCCCTGCATCGTCGCGATGAGTCTCGGTCTCGTCGGTCACGCGGCGATGGGCGAACGCCTCGGCCGCAACGCCCGCTTCGCCTCGATCGGCAATGGGATCGCGGCGGCCGCAATGGGCGCATGCGGCTATTTCTTCTCGCCGCGCGCGGTGTTCTTCGTCACTGCCGCGCTGCTGGTACCGACGCTGCTGGCACTGAGCCGCATCCGTCCCGTGGAGGTTGACCCGGAGCGTGCGCATGGCGGCTTGCCGGAAGGCGATGCCGAGCATGTTCCGGCCGCGCTGCCGAGCATGGTGCACAGGCGGCCGCTGATCATCCTCGCCGGCTGCGTGATGCTGTTTCATTTCGCCAATGCCGCGATGCTGCCGCTCATGGGCAGCGTCGTGACGATGCGCTCACCCGAGTGGGCGACGGTGCTGATCGCGGCATGCATCGTCCTGCCGCAACTCGTCGTCGCCGCAATCTCACCCTGGGTCGGACATCAGGCGCAGATATGGGGTCGTCGGCCTTTCCTGCTGCTTGCCTTCGCGGCGCTGCCGATCCGAAGCTTGTTGTTCGCGGTCGTTACCGATCCTTATGTGCTCGTCGCCGTGCAGGTGCTCGACGGGCTGACCGCCGCGTCGCT
>JAXDNZ010000505.1:0-2549 GCA_034669185.1 Hyphomicrobiales bacterium | reverse complement strand
ACCCCGAGCGGCATCACGGCGCCGCCGATGACGTACGCGGTCGACGGCCGCCAGTACCTGTCGGTGGAAGTCGGCCTGGGCGGCGTGTTCCCGAACTTCTTCATCGCAAGCACACCATGGCTGAAGTCGGTGAAACTGGCCTCGATGGTGTACACGTACGCGCTGCCGGTGAGGTGACTATGCCATCTCGACGAGCACCTCGGCGCCGACCGCGCTGAACGTACGGCGCACGTTGGCGTTCGCTCCAGAGACGACGATGCGGCTTTCGGGCAGCCGCCACCGCAGCCGCACGAGCGCTCCGATGAAGGCCGCCGAGATGATCCGAACGTCCCGCATGTCGATGACGACGCGCTCGCCCGCGAGCGCGCCGAAATCGCGCTCGAGCTCGGGCAGAGCATAGATGTCCATGTCCCCGGAAAGCCGCACGGAATCAGCGCTGACGCCGAAATCGGACACGCCGCAAGCCATCTGAAGCTGTTGCATGCCGTGATCGTGCGCCGGAAACCGCAGAGCAGCATTGGGCCAGCCTGGGAAGCCGCTGCGCGCAACTACCAAACGACGCGCCGCCACCGCTTTGGCAATGTGCGAAAGGTACGTGGAATCCCGGCCGGTCAAGAGCCGAAAATCCGGATCCCGCTCTGCTCCGCTGTCTTACGGAACTCGCTCGGAAAAGTTGCTTCCGTCGACAGATCCACGCGCCAGCCCAGTGTCTGCTCTAGATATGCCTGGATTTCCGCGATGTCGAACGCCGACAGACGCAGTTCGGGCCGGAATCGCGCGAGCAAATCGATGTCATTCGGAAACGATTTCAGCGTGGCTGCGCTACCGAAAAGGAGCAGCGACTCGATGCCGCGGCGGCGCAGCTCCGGTTCTTCGTCTCGCAGCGCCTGAAGCAGGTCGTCGCGCGCCTTCACCGCGTCCCGTGAAGCTGCCACTTCGATGATGATCGCGTGGTGGTCGCGAGGATCCCGCGAAACGCGGTCCGGAAACTTCAGGACCAGCTCTTGCAGCCGCCCCTTGAGGCCTTCGAGATGGCGCTGAACCGCAACTTCGGGTTCGTTCGGCAAGGAGAGGATAATCGCTGACGGACTGCGCTGCACGGCATTGTCGTGACGCCATGGTCCTCGAGGAAATCGACAACCGCGCCGGTGATTTTCGACCGGCTTTCCTCGGCGCTTCGTGCCTGATCGGTGCTCACGACGATCCCTCCATCCGAAGCTGCGTGAATCCGCCAGCCCGGCTTTGCCCGATTCAGCACCGAACGCGCGGGTTCCGGTTACCCGCACGGCTTGCATGAAGCGCTTGGCCAAGAGCAGCGCAAAGCGCAAGGCTCCGACCGAGGTCGAAGCCTTGCGCGCTGCCCTGGGCGGGAATGTAGCGGGCCGACACCTGATGCTTGCCGGCTGCAAGGCAGGACGGCGGGACGCTGTCCGAGCAGCCCGGAAAAGACCCCGGCGTGAAGCTGCGCATCGCGTTCACCGGCGGGGGGACCGGCGGCCACGTCTACCCGGCGCTCGCGATCGACGACGAGCTGCGCGCGCAATACCGCCCCGACGCCTACGAACCGCGCTTCTTCGGCAACCGCGACGGCCTCGAAGCCGCGCTTGTGAAGACGATCCCGCTCACGTTCGTATCGAGCGCGCCGCTGCAGCGCAAGCTCTCACTCTCCACGCTGCGCACGGTATTCGCGAACGCCGCCGGCGTCATCGCCGCGCTCGGCGCGCTCGCGCGCTTCAAGCCGGTGTGGGTGGTCGCGACGGGCGGCTACGTCTGCTTCCCGGTGGTCGTCGCGGCGCGCATCTTGCGCCTGCTGCGCATCATCCACCCGCGCATCGCGCTGCTCGAGATCAACGTCACGCCGGGCCTCACGAACCGTCTGCTCAAACCGCTGGTGGACGAAGTGTGGACGACGTACGCCGCCTCGCAAGCATCGTTCGGCAGCAAGACGGTGGTCACAGGCGCGCCGGTCCGCGCATCGCTGCGCATCGCCAAAGACGCCGCGAGCGCCCGCGACCGCCTGGGCCTCGACCCCGACCGCACGACGATCGTCGTGATGGGCGGCAGCCAAGGCGCGCGCTCGATCAACGAAGCCGTCGCGGCGCTCGTGACACGGCGCACGCTTGGCGAAACGTGGCAACTGCTGCACGTGTCCGGGGAACGCGATCATGCGTACATGCAAGCCGAAGAACGCGAGCCGGCCGCGGGCAACCGCGTGAAACTCGTGCCCTATCTCGACGATCCCGCCGACGCCTATGCCGCAGCCGACGTCGTGATCGCGCGCGCCGGCGCCTCGACGCTGGCCGAGCTCGCGGTCACGGGCACGCCGTCGATCCTGATCCCGTATCCGTTCGCGGCCGAGAACCACCAAGCGCACAACGCGGCGCTGTTCGAAGAAGCCGGCGCGGCCGTGGTCCTCGAGGACGCCGAGGTGGACGGCGACCGCCTGTGGTGGACGCTGCGCGAGGTGCTGGAAACCGACCGCGTCGTCGTGATGCGACGGGCCGCACGCTCGCTGGCGCCGCGCAACGCGGGCGCGGCGATCGTCGCGC
>JAXDNZ010000504.1:0-4926 GCA_034669185.1 Hyphomicrobiales bacterium | reverse complement strand
CGTGCCGAGGACGCCGAGGCCGGCGAGCAGCGTGATGAAGCCCGCGAACACCTTCAGCGCGATGTGGCCGGCGAGCATGTTCGCGAACAGGCGCACGCTGTGCGAGATCGGCCGCAGGAAGAACGAGAACACCTCGATGAACACGACCAGCGGCAGGATGAAGATCGGAATGCCGCTCGGCACGAACAGCCGGAAGAACTTCCATCCGTTCTTCCAGAAGCCGTAGACCAGCACCGTGACGAATACGAGCAGCGCGAGCGACGCCGTGATGATGATGTGGCTCGTCACCGTGAACGCGTAGGGCAGCAGGCCCAGGATGTTCGCGAACAGGATGAACATGAACAGCGTGAACACGAGCGGGAAGAACCGCATGCCTTCGCTGCCGGCGGTACTTCGTATCGTGTTGGCGACGAATTCGTAGGAGAGCTCCGCGATCGACTGCAGCCGGCCGGGCACGAGGCTGCGGCTGCCGGTCGTGCCGATCAGCAGGGCGCCGACCAGCCCGACGGTTGCCAGCATGAACAGCGACGAGTTGGTGATCGCGATGTCGTGCTCGCCGATCTTGACGAGCGGCAGCAGCTTGGTGATTTCGAACTGATGGATCGGATCGGCCATGGCCGGTCTATTGGTCCTGGTGCGCGCCTAAGGCGCAATCGAATCGTTGCGGCCGGTCTGGTTCGCAGCGCCCGCGCCCGCCGAGCGGATCACGTTGAGAACGCCGGCGGTGAAGCCCAGAAGTGCGAACACGAACATCCCCCACGGCAAGGTCCCGAGCCAGCGATCGAGCAGCCAGCCGAGGCCCGCACCGACCAGAACGCCTACGACGAGTTCGGCGGAGAGCCGAAAACCGCGGGCGAACGCCGACGGATCGGCGGTCGGTCCGGAGGTCGGGCGTGTTTGCGATTGTCCGGCCGGAGCAACGTGATCCAGCCGTTCGCCGAGATGCCTGAGCCTCGCCGAGAGGGCGGCCTCGTCGGCGGATCTTCCCGGATCGCCGCCGCCGCGCGCGCTGTCCGACATCGTCGACACCCCGCGAAGCCTTGGAAATACGGGCTTTTGCCGCCCCCGAAACCGCGCGGACCATACTGACCGCCTCCCCCCCTGTCAAGAATTGGCCGTATGCTGCTAACGCCTTGAATATGTTGAATAATCGTCGTTACAATGGGCATGTCGCAGCCGCCTTCCACAGGCCTTCCGGTGCACTGCGGAATGATTGATGAGCGCGCTTTGCGCCATGGCGCCGCCGCAAACCAGCAACCAACTAGGGGCGACGAACCGGGAGGTTCCCCATGCGCCGCTTTACCGTTGTGCTCGTTGCTGCTTCTGCTGCTCTTGCGTTGCCTGCGCTCGCGCAGACCGCGCCCGACAGCGAGAACGGCCGCTTCACGTTCTCTCAGGTGCCGAATGGCATGTTGCGCCTCGATACGCGCAGCGGAGAGGTCTCGCTCTGTTCCAAGCAGGCCTCGGGTTATAGCTGCACCGTGGTGCCGGATGAGCGCTCCGCACTCGAGAGCGAGATCGCGCGGCTGCAGCGCGAGAACGGCACCCTGAAGAAAGAGATGATCGCGCGCGGGCTCTCGCTGCCGGGCAATGTGACCGGACTGCCGGCCGGGCCCACCGAACAGCGCGAGCTGCAGTTGAAGGTGCCGCTGCCGAGCGATGCCGAGATCGACCGCGTGATGAGTGCGTTCGAGAAGATGTGGCGCCGCATCGTCGACATGGTGCAGAAGACGCCGCCAGGCGACAAGATCTGAGCGCGCTCAGACGTACTTGCGCGAAAACGCAACCATCCTTGCGAGTGCGTCGTCGCGCACCTTGCTCGGCAGGCTGATGAAGCCGTGGCAGGCGCCGGGATGAACGGCGAGTTCGGCGACGTTGCCGGCCGCGAGCCAGCGCGGCGCCATGAACAGTGAATCGTCGAGAAGTGCGTCGCGTGTGCCGACCGTGAACAGCGCCGGCGGCAACCCGCGCAAATCGGCATAAAGCGGCGAGACGTCGGGATTACGCGTGTCGGTGCCCGGCGGCAGGAACGATTTGCCGAACGCCACGATCGCGGCGGTGTTGAGCACGAGCTTCTCCGTGCCCCAGTTCCGCGCGCTCGGCGTCATGCCGAGATCGAAGCAGCCGTAGTTGAAGAGCGCCGCCGCGAAGGCGTTCAGCTTGTGCCGGTCGCGCAGCCGCAACAGCGTGACGGCCGAGAGATGTCCGCCCGCGGACTCGCCGCCGATCGCGAGCTTGCTCACGCCGAACCGTTTGGTCCCCTCGCGCACGACCCACAGTGCCGCCGTCTCGCAGTCGTCCGGCGCCGCCGGATAGGGGTGCTCGGGGCCGAGCCGGTATTTGACCGACACACACGCAAGCCCCGCGCCATCGGCCATGCCCTCGAGCAGCGGATCGTTCTGGTCCGGCGCGCCGATCGACCAGCCCCCGCCATGGATATGGAAGAAGATGCCGCGCGGCGCGTTCTTCGGAGCGATCACGCGCAGCTCGATTTTTCCGGCCGGGCCGTCGATCGTGATCGTCTCGGCGCGCGGCGATTTCGGCGACGGGGGAAACGCGCCGATCCCCTGGATGCGCCGCTCGCGGATCTGCGGGATCGTCAGGCCGGCCGGCTCAGCGTCGAGCCGGCGTACGATGTCGTCGTTGAGCGCGCGCGTCTCGTCCGAGACGGCGGCGGGATCGAACAGGGCGGGATCGACGAGGAGCGGGGAGGACATGGCGCCGGCGATGTGACGATACGGGCTGGCATCAAACCCGAATGAGTGGCGAGTTGTCCACAGTGGTCCACGGGACGGTTTGCCAGCCACCGGATTGAATTGCACAACACATCTTTCCGCCAGGCACGAGGGGGAGGCCGTGGTTCGCGACTCGACCTCATTCCCGCGATGGCGTTGCGCGCTGGCGGTGTGGCCGCCGCCTGTGTGCTCCTGCTCGCTACGCAGCCCGGCCGCGCCGAAGTCCTGCTTGAAGGCAACGCCGCCGCGGTCCGGCTGGAGGCCACGCAGGCGACCGTGGATGAAATCCTCGCGGCGCTGGGCCGTACCTACAACGTCCGCTACCGCACCACGCTCGCGCTCGACCGCGCGATCACCGGGACGTATTCCGGGCCGCTCGCGCAGGTGATCGCGCGCGTGCTCGCAGGCTATGACTATGTGGCTCGGTCTTCCCCCGATGCGATCGAGATCGCCTATGTGCGTCCGCGCGGGAGCGCCGCGCCTGCGTCGACGGCCATGAGCGTGACCCGAGTAGACCTGCCGATGTCGGTCGGCGCGTTGCGCAAGTAGGCCGGCGCGCCTTGGGCGAAGCGCTGCGGAATCGTGTTACGCCTCGTCGCATGTCGAAGTCCGGAGCGACTCCTATTTTGCGGCTGGCGGGTCTCGCCGCCCTCGTGCTCGTGCTCGCCGTGACCTCGGTGTGGGCCGCCGACTCCAAGGCGGGAAGCTCCGAAGCCCAGCTGATCGGCCAGATCGTCCTTTTGATCGTCGCCGGCCGCCTGCTCGGCGAGGTCATGCTGCGGCTCGGCCAGCCGGCCGTGATGGGGCAGTTGCTCGCCGGCATCCTGCTCGGACCGTCCGTGCTCGGTGCGTTCTTCCCCGACGCGCAGCACTTCCTGTTTCCGAAGTCTCCTGAGCAGACCGCGATGCTGAACGGCATCGCGCAGTTCGGCATCCTGCTTCTGCTGTTGCTTGCCGGGATGGAGACCGAACTGTCGCTCGTGCGCGATGTGCGTCATGCCGCGATCAGCGCGTCGATCACCGGGATCACGCTCCCCTTCGCGTGCGGACTTGCGCTCGGCTACCTGCTCCCGGACTCGTTGCTGCCCGATCCCCACCGGCGCTTGATCACCGCGCTGTTCCTCGGCACCGCACTGTCGATCTCCTCGGTGAAGATCGTCGCGAGCGTCGTGCGCGACATGGGCTTCATGCGCCGCAATGTCGGGCAAATCATTCTCGCCTCCGCGATCGTGGACGACACGATCGGCTGGATCATCATCGCGATTACGTTCGGCCTCGCCGGACAGGACACTTTCAGCTGGCTCGGCGTCGCCAAGAACGTCGTCGGCACGCTGCTGTTTCTCGGCTTCAGCTTCACGCTCGGGCGGCGCCTCGTATTCAAGACGATCCAGTTCACCAACGACCACTTCCGCGGCGAGGCTCCGGTCATCGCCGCGATCCTGGTGATCATGGGTACGTTCGCGCTGATCACGCAGCTGATCGGCGTGCACACCGTGCTCGGGGCGTTCGTCGCCGGCATCCTGGTCGGCGAGTCTCCGATGCTGACCGAGGAGATCGACCGCCAGTTCCGCGGGATAGTCGCCGGACTGTTTATGCCGGTGTTCTTCGGCCTCGCGGGCTTGAGCGCTGACCTGACCGTGCTGAAGGACAAGGAGCTGGCGCTCTTGACCTTCGGCCTTGTCGCCATCGCGAGCTTCGGCAAGGCGGTGGGCGCATTCACCGGCGGCTGGTTCGGCGGTCTCACGGGGCGCGAGTCGACGGCACTGGCGATGGGAATGAACGCGCGCGGCTCGACCGAAGTCATCGTCGCCACCATCGGCCTGTCGATGGGACTTCTGAGCCAGAACCTGTTCACGATGATCGTCGCGATGGCCCTGATCACGACCATCGCGATGCCGCCGACGCTGCGCTGGGCGCTGGCGCGCCTGCCGATGCGGCGCGAGGAGAAGCTGCGGCTGGAACGTGAGGATTACGAGAAGAATTCATTTGTCGCACACCTGGAGCGTATCCTGCTCGCGGTTGACCACGGAACGAATGGGCGGCTCGCGGCGCGGCTTGCCGGCCTGCTCGCCGGCTCGCGCGGCATGCCGGTGACAGTCCTCGAAATCGCCGCGCCGGGGAATGGCGACGACAAGAAGCAGACCAGGAAAGGCGATGTGGACCCGGCCGATCCGAGCCGCGAGATCGTCAA
>JAXDNZ010000503.1:0-5371 GCA_034669185.1 Hyphomicrobiales bacterium | reverse complement strand
TCGATCTCGTTCCGCACAAGGCGCGCGAGCGCGACGTGGACGTCGTGTTGTCAAATTCTTTCGGATTCGGTGGGACAAATGCCTCGCTGGTATTTCGCCGTTTCGCAGGGTAATGAGTGGTAACGATCCACCCTTTCGCCATATTTAAACGTAACCTGCCAAGGCGACCCGACGAGCGCACATGACGGCAGACGCAGGCACACGCGGTCTGGGCGATCCGGGCGACAGGCGCGTTGCCCCGCGTAGCCCGCGCGCGGCGTTGGAGCCCGAATTCATGGCAGACCTCAGCCGGCCATCGCGGCGCGCGCGTCATCCGCTCGTGATCGCCGGAAATGCGATCTTCACCATCATCCTGGTCGTGGGGCTCGGCGCCGGGCTCGCCTATTCGATCGGCAAGAGCCGCATCGATTCACCCGGACCGCTCGAGAGCGACAAGATCGTCAACATTCCGCGCGGCCTTGGCCTGCGCGAGATCGCCGACGTGCTGGCGAAGGAAAGCGTCATCGACCAGCCGTGGTTCTTCATCGGCGGCGTCGTGGTGCTCAAGGCGCGCGAGGACCTGAAATACGGCGAGTACAATTTCAAAAAGGGCATCACCCTGCGCGAGGCGATCGAGACGATCGTCGAAGGCAAGGTGATCCAGCATGCGGTCACCATTCCCGAAGGCCTCACGTCAGAACAGATCATCGCGCGCCTGGTCGAGGTTGATTTCCTCTCGGGCAATATCCGCGAGGTTCCGAAGGAAGGCACGCTGCTGCCCGAGACCTATAACTTCCCGCGCGGCACGACGCGCGAACAGGCGATCCAGCGCATGCAGCAGGCGCATCGCCGCGCCGTGCAGGAGATTTGGGAGCGCCGCAGCAGTGACATTCCGGTCTCGACCCCGGAGCAGCTGGTGACGCTTGCGTCGATCGTCGAGAAAGAAACCGGAAAGCCTGACGAACGCACGCGCGTCGCGTCCGTGTTCGCAAACCGCTTGAGACAAAAGATGCGGCTGCAATCCGACCCGACGATCATCTACGGCCTGGTCGGCGGCAAGGGCACGCTCGGCCGTCCGATCATGAAGTCCGAGATCGAACAGGCGACGCCGTACAACACCTATGTGATTCAGGGATTGCCGCCGGGACCCATCGCCAATCCGGGGCGCAATTCGCTTGAAGCGGTCGCCAACCCGGCGCGTACCAAGGAGCTCTATTTCGTCGCCGACGGCACCGGCGGTCACGCCTTCGCGGAAAACCTGCAGCAGCACCAGCAGAATGTCGCGCGGCTGCGCCAATTCGAGCAGCAGGTGCGCGCGCCGTCCGAGACCGCGATCCCGTTTGCGCAGCCGGCGACACCGGCGGTGCCCGCGCCGACGCCGGGGCCGGCCAAGGCCGGCGCGAAGAAGACCACCAAGCAGAAGCAGCAGTAGGTCCGCATTCACTGCGCGCCGCGCGAGCGGCTTGTGACGGCTACACCGCGCCGCTACAACGCTGACGCGTTCGCTGGACGGGAATCAGACCTGATGACGCTGTCGAGCATGACCGGTTTCGCGCGGGCCGACGGCGTATCCGGTGCCTACCACTGGTCCTGGGAACTCAAGTCGGTCAACGCCAAGGGCTTCGAGCTGCGGCTGCGCCTGCCTGCCGGCTGGGACGCGATCGAGCCGGCTTTGCGCGGCAGCGCCGCCAAGGCGCTCGCACGCGGCACCGTTTACGCGAACCTCACCGTGCAACGCGCCGGCGTGCCGCCGGTCGTGCGCGTCAACGAGCCGGTGCTGGCGGCGGTGCTCGCGACGATGCGCGAGGTCGCCAAGCGCATCGATACCGACCGGCCGAGCATCGACGGAATTCTCGGCCTCAAAGGCGTGATCGAGGTGATCGACGAGGATGAGCACGAGGACGAGCGCCGCGCCGGCGAGGCCGCGGTGATCGCGGGGTTCGGCGCGGCACTCGCGAGCCTGATCGACATGCGCCGGCGCGAAGGCGACGCGCTTGCTGCCGTTCTCGGCGGACGGCTCGATGAGATCGCTGCGCTGACGGCGCGCGCGGAAAGCGCGCCCGGGCGCAAGCCCGAGGCGATCAAGGCGCGTCTCGCCGACCAGATTGCGACGCTGCTCGACAGCTCGACCCGCTTCGATCCCGACCGGCTGCACCAGGAGGCGTTGCTGATGGCGTCGAAGGCCGACATCCGCGAGGAGATCGACCGCCTCGTCGCGCATGTCGCGCAGGCGCGCGGGCTGATCGGCGAAGGCGGGCCGGCGGGCAGGAAGCTCGATTTTCTATCGCAGGAGCTCAACCGCGAATCCAATACGCTATGCGCGAAGTCGAACGACGTGGAGCTGACCACGATCGGGCTCGAATTGAAGACCGTGGTCGAGCAGTTTCGCGAGCAGGTGCAGAACCTCGAATGACTCCGATGACCGCGATCGCGCGTCGAGGGTTGATGTTGGTGCTGTCCTCACCGTCCGGTGCGGGAAAGACCACGCTGTCGCGTCGACTGCTGGATCGCGACTCTGGCGTGGAAATGTCGGTCTCGGTGACGACACGGGCGCCGCGACCCGGCGAGATCGAGGGCCGCGATTACCAGTTCATCGATGCCGCGCGCTTTGAGGCGATGGTAGCTCAAGGGGACCTGCTCGAATCGGCGCAAGTCTTCGATCACCGGTATGGGACGCCGCGAGGTCCCGTCGAGGCCGCGCTCGCGCAAGGGCGCGACGTCCTGTTCGATATCGATTGGCAAGGCACGCAGCAGCTCCGCGAAAAGGCGTCCAGCGATCTCGTGAGCGTGTTCATACTGCCGCCGTCCGTGCCCGAGCTCGAACGGCGTCTTCACACGCGCGCGCAGGATTCAGATGACGTCATTCGCCGCCGCATGATGAAAGCGTCGGACGAAACGAGTCAGTGGGCCGAGTACGACTATGTCGTCATCAACAAGGATTTGGACGATGCGTTCGCCAAGGTGCAGACCATCTTGTCGGCCGAGCGCGTCAGGCGCCACCGCCAGATCGGGTTGAGCGATTTCGTGCGCGACCTGCAGGCCGGAATTTAAGGCGTCAGCACCACGCGCCCGACCACGCCGCGGCCGTTGCGCAGATCGTCGAGCGAAGCCTGCGCGGCATTGAGCGGCCGCTCGATGATCGGCACCGGCGTGACTTTGCCCGAGCGTGCGAGCGCCATCATCTCCCGCGCCTCGGCCAGCGTGCCGGTGAAGGTTCCTTCGATCGACATGGCGCGCAGCGGGAACATGGCGATCGCGGTCGAGAAGCTGCCGCCGAGAAGACCGGTGATGACGACCTTGCCGCCTTTCGCGATGGCGCCGACCGCGAACGCGAGCGATCCGTCCGCGCCGACGAAATCGACCGCGCCGGCAACCCCGCCGGTCGCGCGCAGCAGCGCCTTGCGGGCGAGCGGATCGGCCGGGTCATAGGCCGCCGACGCGCCGGCGGCGAGCGCCGCTTCGCGTTTCTGTGCGTCGATGTCGGCCACCACCGGCGCATGCGGAAACATCGCAAGCGCGAGCGCGAGCCCCATCATGCCGACGCCGCCCAGGCCCACCAGCAGGATCGGCCCACGCTCGGCGCGTTCGGCGAGACGCTTGAGCGCCGAGAAGGCGGTGATGCCGGAGCACATGTAGGCTCCCGCAAGGCCCGCCGACATCGAGCCATGATCGATCAGGTAGCGCGGGTGCGGCACCAGCACGTGCGTCGCAAAGCCGCCATCGACCTGGATGCCGAGATGGCGTGGCGCGGCGCACAGGTTCTCCTCGCCGGCGCGGCAGGCCGCGCATTCGCCGCAGCCGATCCATGGGAACACCGCGAACGACCGCCCGACTTCGACCTGCGCGTCCGGCCCGGCCTGCTCGACGGTGCCGGCGATCTCATGGCCGAGCGTGAATGGGAGCGTGCGGCCTTGCCTGACGTCCAGCTTCTTCTCCCCGCCGAGCCCGAAATAGCCGTCCTGAAGGTGCACGTCGGAATGACACACCCCGCAGCGGCTGATGCGTATCAGCACCTCGCTGCCGCGCGGCACCGGCGTTTGCACCACCGTCTCGCATAGCGGCGTCGCGTAAGCGGTGAGTGATTGGCGGATCATGCGGGCCATTACCCGGGTCCTTCTCGTTCAAGTCCTCGTGCCAGGGCGACGAAGCCCTCGACCGGAATATCCTCCGCGCGGGCCGTCGGGTCGATACCGGCTTTACCGAGCAGCGGAACAGGGTCGCGACCGAGCGAGCGCAGGCTTTGGCGGAGCATCTTGCGGCGCTGGCCGAAGGCCGCGGCGGTGACGCGTTCGAGCGCGCGGATCTCACAGGCAAGCGGTGCGGTGCGCGGAACAAGCTGCACCAGCGACGAGGTGACCTTCGGCGGCGGCACGAAAGCCGCTGGCGCGATGTCGAACAGGATTTTGGCTTCCGTACGCCAGCCCGCGAGCACCGAGAGCCGCCCATAGGTCTTCGATCCGGGACCGGCCACGATGCGCTCGGCAACCTCGCGCTGGAACATGAGCGTGAGCCGGTCGTACCACGGCGGCCACGGCTCGAGGGTGAGCCACGATACCAGCAGCGCGGTTGCGATGTTGTAAGGCAGGTTGGCGGCGACGCGCGCGCGGCCTTCGAGCATGCTGGTCACGTTGAAGGCGAGGGCGTCGCCCGACACGATCGTGAGCCGGCCGGCGTAATGCGCGGCGATCTCTTCCAGTGCGGCGACCGCGCGCTCGTCGCGCTCGATCGCGATCACGTGGCGCGCACCTTGCGCCAGCAGCGCGCGCGTGAGCCCGCCCGGGCCCGGGCCCACCTCGACCACCGTGACGCCATCGAGCGGGCCTGCGGCGCGCGCGATACGTCCCGTGAGATTGAGATCGAGCAGAAAGTTCTGCCCCAGCGACTTGCGCGCCGAGAGGCCGTGGCGGCGGATCGTCTCGCGCAGCGGCGGCAGGCCGTCCGGCGTGCTCATTGCGTCGCGGATGCCGCGACCGAGCTTGCGAGCCTCGCCGCAAGTTTCAGCGCCGCCACCAAACTCGCGGGGCTCGCGCGCCCGGTGCCGGCGATGTCGAAGGCGGTGCCGTGGTCGGGCGAGGTGCGCACGAACGGCAGCCCGAGCGTGACGTTGACCGCGTGGTCGAAGGCCAGCGTCTTAATCGGGATCAGCGCCTGATCGTGATACATGGCGAGCGCCGCATCGTAGGTCTTGCGTGCGGCGGCATGAAACATCGTATCGGCGGGCAGGGGCCCGCGCGCGTCGATCCCCTCGGCGCGCAGGCGCTCGACCGCCGGCGCCACCACGGCCAGGTCCTCCTCGCCGAGCGCTCCGTCCTCGCCGGCGTGCGGGTTCAGTCCCGCGACCGCGAGACGCGGCATGGCCTGGCCGAAGCGGCGCTCGAGATCGCGCGCGACG
>JAXDNZ010000502.1:0-4646 GCA_034669185.1 Hyphomicrobiales bacterium | reverse complement strand
CGATCCGGGCGCCGGACACCGGGCGCTGCTCGCGCAGGTGCTTGGCTGCCAAGCATGCGACAACGCCGACGCGCTGCTCGACGTCGGGATCGATGCAGCCGTGATCGCCGCGCCGACACACCTGCATCACGAGTTGGCGCTCATCTGCATCAAGCGCGGCGTGCATGTTCTGGTGGAGAAGCCGATCGCCTCGAATGTCGAGGAGGGCCGTGCCATCGTCGCGGCGGCCGAGCGCGCCGGCGTCAGGCTGATGGTCGGCCATGTCGAGCGCTTCAATCCGGCTGTGCAGGCGACCAAGGACGCGATCAAAGGCGAGGAGATCCTCTCGATCGCCATCACCCGGGTCGGCCCTTTCCCGCCGCGCATGTCGAACGTCGGCGTCGTGATCGATCTGGCGGTGCATGACATCGATCTGATCCGCTGGTTCACGGACTCGGAGATCACCGAGGTGCAGCCGCAGCTGAAAAGCGCGGTCGCCGAGCGCGAGGACATCGCGCTGCTCCAGTTCCGCACGGCGTCCGGCGTGCTCGCGCACATCAACACGAACTGGCTCACCCCGTTCAAGGCGCGCACCGTGCACATCGCGACGCGCAAGAAATACGTCATCGCCGACCTGCTGACCCGGCAGGTGACCGAGTGCTTCGGCTTCCAGCCCGACGGCAGCTATTCAATGCGCCACCTCTCGGTCGGCCATGCCGAACCGCTCCGTGCCGAGCTGATCGCCTTCGTCAAGGCGATCAGCGATCGTCAGACGCCCGCGGTCGCGGGCGCGGAAGGTGTCGCGAGCCTGGAGATCGCGATGCGCTGCCTCCAGGGTGGCGATGCCATTGTGCCGGCGCAGCGCCGCCCTCGCGCGGTCGGCTGACGTCTCATTGGAATGTCGATGAATCAGCACGCCCGTCCCGACCCCGCGCCCATTCCCCTCATCGACGTCGGCGCGCAGCGCAGACGCCTTGGCGCGCGTATCGACGAGGCGGTCAAGCGGGTGATGGACCACTGCCAGTTCATCAATGGGCCGGAGGTGTTCGCGCTCGAGACCGAGCTTGCGGCCTTCTGCGGGGCGCGCCACGCGATCGGCGTCGCGAGCGGCACCGACGCGCTGGTGCTGGTGCTGATGGCGAAGGGCATCGGAGCCGGCGACGCGGTGATCTGCCCGTCCTTCACCTACGCGGCGACGCCGGAATCGATCGCGCTGGTCGGCGCGACCCCGGTGTTCGGCGAAGTAGATGAGACGACGTTCAACATCGATCCTGCAGGCATCGAGGGTGCGGTCGCAGCCGCGAAGGCTGCGGGCCTCGAGCCGAAGGCGCTGATGACGGTCGACCTGTTCGGCCTTCCGGCCGACTACGACGCGATCAACCCGGTCGCCGAGCGCCACGGCCTCTATGTGATCGACGACGCGGCGCAGGCTTTCGGCGCGGATACCAAGGGCCGCAAGATCGGGACGCTCGCGCCTGTCACCACGACCAGTTTTTTCCCCGCCAAGCCGCTCGGCTGCTACGGCGACGGCGGCGCCGTGTTCACCGATGACGATGCGCTCGCCGACGTCATCAGGAGCCTGCGCAATCACGGGCAGGGCACCGACCGCTACGACAATGTGCGCGTCGGCATGACCGGACGGCTCGATACGATCCAAGCCGCGGTGCTGATCGAGAAGCTGAAGATCTTCCCCGACGAGATCGCGGCGCGCGAGCGTCTCGCCAAGCGCTACAATGCGAAGCTCGCCGATGTCGTAACGGTGCCGCATATCGCGAATGAGCATTCCTGCGTCTGGGCGCAATACACGATCCGCGTGCCGGCGGCGCGGCGTGACGCGCTCGCGGCGGCCCTGCACGCGCAGGGCATTCCGACTGCGATGTACTACCCGACGCCCTCGCACCGCCAGACCGCGTACCGGCACTATCCGGTCGCGGATGGCGGTCTTGCCGTCACCGACCGCTTGGCCTCCGAGGTCATCAGCCTGCCGATGCACGCCTATCTCGACGACGCGACGCAGGACCGCATCGTGACGGCGGTGCGCGGGGCGCTCTCTGCCTGAGACTCGGTTATCTTCATCGCTCCCCTGAACGGGTGGGTGGCTCCGCGCGAAGCGAGGAGTCGGGTGGGGTTGACGCGCGAGGAAAGTTCCCCACCCGGTCGGCTTCGCCGACCACCCTCCCCCAAGAGGGTGAGGGATAGGATAGACCTGTGATCAACCGCATCCTGACTGTTGGCGGCTTCACGCTCCTCTCGCGCGTCACCGGCTTTGCGCGCGACATCGTGATGGCGGCGGTGCTCGGCGCCGGACCGGTCGCGGACGCGTTCCTCGTTGCCTTCCGCCTGCCGAATCATTTCCGCGCGATCTTCGCGGAGGGCGCCTTCGCGGCGGCCTTCGTGCCGGCTTACGCGCGCATCCGGACGCAAGGCGGCGCGGATGCCGCCAAGCTTTTCGGCGACCGCATCTTCACGCTTTTACTTTTGAGTCAAATCGTGCTGCTCGCGCTCGCGTTGGTCTTCACGCCCGGCGTGATCTGGCTGCTTGCGCCCGGCTTCCGCGCCGATCCGTCGCGCTTCGCACTTGCGGTCGAACTCACCCGCGTCACGTTTCCGTACCTGTTGCTGATGACGCTGGTGACGCTCTTCTCCGGCGTCCTCAATTCCGTCGGACGCTTCGCGACCGCGGCCGCCGCGCCGATCCTGCTCAACCTCACCATGATGGCGGCGCTGCTGCTCGCGGTCTTCTTCCCGACCGCCGGCCATGCGGCGGCGTGGGGCGTGCTGGTCGCCGGCGTGCTCGAGGTGCTGCTCGTCGGCGGCGACGCCCTGCGCAACGATGTGCTCGCCGCGTTTCGCTGGCCGCGCTGGAATGACGACGTGAAGCGCTTCTTCAAGGCGCTGGTGCCCGCGACCGTCGGTTCGGCCGGCATCCAGCTCGCGCTGTTCGCCGACACCATGATCGGCAGCGTGCTCGCGGCCGGCGCGCTCTCGGCGCTGTATTATGCCGACCGGCTCTATCAGCTTCCCGGCGGCGTGATCGGGATTGCGGTCGGCACGGTGCTGCTGCCCGAGATGGCGCGGCGCCTTGCGGCCGGTGACGAAGACGGCGCGCGCGCCGCGCAGGCGCGCGCGATGCAGTTCACGCTCCTCCTCGCGGTGCCGTGCGTGACGGCTTTTCTCGTCGTGCCCGACCTGATCATGCGGGCGCTGTTCATGCGCGGCAAATTCACCGCCGAAGACGCGCACGCCGCCGCGATGACGCTTGCGGCCTATTCGATCGGGCTGTTCCCGTTTGTCCTCATGCGCAGCGTGGTCGCGACGTTCCTGGCGCGTGGCGATACCGCTCGGCCGGTGAAGGCCGCGCTTGCGGCCGCCGGCGTCAACATCGCGTTCAAGGTGGCGTTCCTCTATCTGACGGCGCTCGCGCAAGTCGGGCTCGCGCTCGCCACCTCATTTGGCGCGTGGATCAACTTCGCCCTGGTCGTCTGGCTCGGCGCGCGCGCCGGCCTGATGCGGGCGGACAACGACCTCGTGCGCGCGATCGGCAAGCTCGCGGTGGCCGGATTGATCCTGATCACCGCGCTGTGGCTTGCCGAGAAGATCGCGGCCGCGCGGGGAATGCCCGACATCCCCGCGCTGATCGTGCTCGCGCTTCTCGGCGCAGTCATCTATGCGGCTGCGATCCTCGCGCTGTTCGGCAAGGCGTGGCTGGTCGCGCTCTGGCGCGGCGCGGCCATCAACTCCGCTTCCGCTCCTCCGGCACAAGATTGAATCGGCGCGGCTTGCCCAGTCGCAGCACGTCGATCGTCACGGATTTGCCGATCCGCTCACCGGTGAGCAGGCGGATCAGGTCGTCGGCGCCGGTGACCGGCTCGCGGTCGAGCGCCACGATCATGTCGCCGGTGAGCAGTCCGGCGCGGTTCGCGGGACTGCCCGGCTCGGACGCCGAGACGGTCGCGGCCGAGGCTTGCGCAAGACCGGCGGCAAGCTGCCAGCGCCGCGGGATCGCGGTCTGCTGCGCGCCGATCCCGATGAAGGCGCGGCGCACCCGGCCGTGGCGCACCAGCTCGCCGAGCACGAATTTCGCCGTGTTGGCGGCGACCGCAAAGCAGATGCCCTGCGCGCCGACGATGACGGCTGTGTTGATCCCGATGACCTCGCCACGCGAAGAGACGAGCGGCCCGCCGGAATTGCCCGGATTCAACGCCGCGTCGGTCTGGATCACGTCGTCGATCAGCCGGCCCGTGCGCGCGCGCAGCGAACGGCCGAGCGCCGAAACCACGCCCGCCGTCACGGTCGATTCGAAGCCGAGGGGGTTGCCGATCGCGACGGCGACCTGGCCGCGCTTGAGGCGCTTTGAATCCCCGAGCGCCGCGGCCGGCAGGGTGACCGGCGCATCGACCCGTACCAACGCGAGGTCGGTATCCGGATCGTCGCCGACGACTCGCGCCGTGAGGCTGCGGCCATCGACAGTGGTGATCTCGACCTGTGCCGCGCCGCCGACCACGTGGCTGTTGGTCAGCACGAAGCCATCGGGCGCGACGATCACGCCCGAACCTGAACCCGCACGCGACGCATCCTTGTGGCGGACGTCGATGCGCACGACCGCCGGCCCGACCCGCTCGACCACGTCGGTGACGGCTTGCGAGTAGGCATCGAGCAGGGCCGCG
>JAXDNZ010000501.1:0-3426 GCA_034669185.1 Hyphomicrobiales bacterium | reverse complement strand
TCACCGAGACGATGCCGCAGCTCGCCGACATCTGGGTGATCGGCGCGGACGGCCATCCGCTGGTGTCCGGCACGGTCTATCCGATGCCGCGCGAGCTCGACCTCTCCGACCGCGATTACTTCCGGGTACACAAGAACAACGAGATCCAGGGCGTATATGTGAGCGATGTCGTGCAGGCGCGCGCCACCAACTCGCGCGGCCGCCCGCGCTTCTTCTCGCTCACCCGCAAGCGCCTCGGTCCGAACGGCGAGTTCGCCGGCGTCACCACGATCTCGATCTCGCCCGAATATTTCGCCGAATACTACACGACGCTGCCGCAGCCGCTCGTCGCCACCATGATCCGCCAGGACGGCTACATACTGGCGCGCTATCCGCCGCTTCCCGAAAACGCCGATCGCCTCCCGCCAAGCGGACCGTTCATGAACGTGCTGCGCGAGCAGCGCCCGTCCGGCACGTTTCGGGCCGTATCGTCCTTGGACGGGGTCGAACGCGACTTCGCGTTCCGCAAGCTGCCGCGGCTGCCGATCTACATCGCGGCCGGAGTCGACCTGCCCGACACGCGCATGGCGTGGCTGAGGGCCATGTCGAGCCATCTCGTGTTCGGCATCCCGGCGACCTTCGCGATGTTCGGCCTCACCCTGATGGCGCTGCGCCATACGCGGCGCGAGGCGGCCGTGCATCGGCAGTTGCGCGAGGCGGTCGCGTTGCGCGAGGAGACCGAGCAGAAACTGCGCCAGTCGCAGAAGATGGAGGCGATCGGCCGGCTGACCGGCGGCATCGCGCATGACTTCAACAATCTGTTGACGGCGATCATCGGCAATCTCGACCTCGCGCTGCGCCGGCTCGATGGGCAGGAGCGCATCCGAACCTGGCTCGGCAATTGCCGCCACGCCGCCGACCGCGCCGCGACGCTGGTGCAACGCATGCTCGCTTTCTCGCGGCAGCATCCGCTCGAGGTCAAGGCGGTCGACCTCAACCGGCTGGTGCAGGGCATGTCGGAGCTCCTGCGCCGCACGATCGGCGAGACTGTGACGATCGAGACCGTACTCGCGGGCGGACTGTGGAACACCGCGGTCGATCCGAACCAGCTCGAAAACGCGATTCTCAATCTTGCGGTCAATTCGCGCGACGCGATGCCGGAAGGCGGACACCTCACCATCGAGACCGCCAATTGCCATCTCGACGAGCGTTATGCCGAGGCGGCCCTCGAGGACGTGCGGCCGGGTCAATACGTGATGGTCGCGGTGACCGATAGCGGCACCGGCATGACGCGCGAGGTGATCAGTCACGCGTTCGATCCGTTCTACACGACCAAGCCGCAAGGCGTGGGCACCGGGCTCGGCTTGAGCATGGTCTACGGCTTCGCCAAGCAGTCGGGCGGCCATATCGGCATCTACAGCGAGGTCGGCGAGGGCACGACGATCAAGCTCTATTTTCCGCGTCTTGCCGTGCAAGGAGACCTGCCGTCATGGGATGCGAAGCCGGACGAGACAGTTGCCTCGGCGCCGGGCGGCCACGAGACGATCCTGGTGGTCGAGGACGACCAGCAAGTGAACCGCTTCGCCGTGGAAGCGCTGGAGGAACGCGGCTATCGCGTGATCAGTGCTCCGGAGGCGCACACCGCGTTACGCATGCTCGATCAGACGGCCGATACGCCGATCGACCTCCTCCTCACCGACGTGGTGTTGCCCGGCGGCATGAACGGACGCCAGCTCGCCGACGCAGTGCTGCGCCGGCGCCCGGCCGTGAAAGTGCTCTACATCACCGGCTATACGCGCAACGCCATCATCCACCACGGCCGGCTCGATCCCGACATCGAGCTGCTCACCAAGCCGTTCACCGCCGACGCCCTCGCGCGCAAGCTGCGGCGCATTCTCGACGGCGCGTAAACCGGTTCATTGACCCGAGCAAAACATCTGCCGCTCGGCCGGCGCCAGGATCACGAGCTGCGGTGCGTGTTCATCGATCACCGAAACCTTGAACCCGCACAGTTCGTGGTGCATCCACACGTAGCGCCGGACGTGGAGCGCGAAGTAGTCCTGCCAGAAGCCGCGTGTAAAAGAGTCGCCGATCACGACGACGGCCGGCCCCGAACGGCCGGTTTCGACCAGATCGCCGCCGCTCTCGAATTGCGTCGCGATCGCCGCCGCAGGCGGGGGCGGTGGACCGTAACTGCCGAGATCGATCACCGCGTCCTCATCGCTTACGTCGGCCGAGATCGCCAGCAGCCGCGCCAGATCCCCGCCTGGGACGCTTTCGAAACCCCGCAGCACGCGCGCGGGGTCAATCGTCCAGTCACGCCCCGCCGCGCGCACGACGGCGTTGTAGGCGATCAAGGCGCCGAGCTTGTTCCAGTGCGTATCGGTGCGCCGATAGGTGGGACCGGCCGCGGCCGCCATCAAGGGAGGCCGCAGATCGACGGCGGGCACGCCGCGTTGTGCAAGCGCACGCATCATCAGGTCGTATTCGGTGACGGCGGGCGCCGCGCCGACCCAGGCCGGCAGACGCGCGCGGTTGATCGTCGAGCCATTCGGCGGGATCGCGATCAGGAGCCGCGCGCCCTTGGCCGCGAGGTGCGCCTGCAGCGCCGCCGCACGGTCGGCGAACGTCGCGATCGCGGCTTCGCGCAACAGCTTGCCGGTCGACTGTTCGATCGTTCCGTCCCCATTGAGGAACAGCCAGTTGTCGCGGCCGATGATCACGCGCAGGTCGCTCGGCAGATTGATCGCGTAACGCAAAAGCCCGTGCAGGCGCACGAACGCGCCGCGCAGACCGAAATGATCGCCAAGGAAGCGGTCGAGCGCGCGCGGCAACGCGAGCCAATCGCCGAGCGAACGCGGCCAGCCCGGCGCCGGACTGAGCATGCGCGCCTCGTCGTCCGAGGACGGCGCGATTGGCTGCGTCAACTGGATCGCCAGCGGCGCCGCGAGTGCGGCCAGCAGGATGACGCCCCAGAACCGGCGATAGCGCGCGAGCAGGCCCATTTCAGAACCGGAAATAGAGGAACGGGCTGTACGACCCGGCCGCGACGGTGAGGATCGAAAGCACGAACAGGAGCATGATCGCCGCCGTGTCGGTCAACAGGAAGGCCACATGGGCCGCGCGCGCGGCCGCCGAACGCAACAGGCGGCGCAAATCGATCCTCACCGTCGCAAGCGCGACGCCGATCAACAGCGCGCAGATCGTGACCGGATGGGCGACCAGGCGCGTCGCGCTGCTGACATCCGTCACACCGCCACGGCCCGCCAGCGCCCCGAAGAACGACAGCGCGTGGTCGAGATCGTGCGCGCGGAACCAGACCCATCCAGTCATCACGGCGAGCAGCGCGTAGAGGCGCGCGAGCCATGCGTGGCGCAGCAGCGGCGCGGCCCAGCCCGCCCGTTCGAGAATGAGAAACGCGCCGTGATGCGCGCCCCAGACCACGAA
>JAXDNZ010000500.1:0-5423 GCA_034669185.1 Hyphomicrobiales bacterium | reverse complement strand
AACCAGCGCATCGCGGCCGGCTGCACATCGTTCGCCAGCCAGGTGTCGAGCGCCGAGATCACCGGGCACGCGAGTGTCGCGGCCGGTTGCACGGCGATTGCCGGCGTCGGGGGGAGCGCACGGTGCGGTCCGAGCGGCACGTTCTCGATGACGGGCGGTGGCACCGTCGGCATCGCGGAGACCGGCGGCGCGCGGCGCGGATACGCCGGCGGGACCGGCGGCAGGTCGG
Organism: Hyphomicrobiales bacterium; assembly: GCA_034669185.1. GTDB lineage: Bacteria > Pseudomonadota > Alphaproteobacteria > Rhizobiales > Xanthobacteraceae > PALSA-894. The sequence goes on along the minus strand of JAXDNZ010000500.1, from coordinate 5,194 downwards.
GCGCGCCGAGCTGATACTCGCCTTCGTCATCGAGGTCAGGCTGATCGACGCCGGGCGGGCGGATCGACATCGGGCCGTTGGCGTTCGGCTGCGGATAGACCGGCGCCATCGGGGCGCCGCGTGGACGATAGGGCTCGCCCGCCATCGGCCGCGCATCCGGCGGCTCGGCCAGCGGGAAGCGGCCGACCGTGCCGGGCGGACGCAGATCGTCAGTGTAGCCGACCACGGACGGCTCGCCGAATGCGGAAACTTTGAGCGGGAAATCCGCGCCGCAGGTGCCGGGCCCGGTGATCGGCGCGATGCGGACGATCGCCGCGCTTTCCTTCACCTTGCCGGATGCGAGGCACGCGACTTCGGCCTCATGCCGCCACGGCTCGCGTTCGGCGAGCCAGGATCGCCCGCAAGCCGCAAGACCAAGGAGGACGAAGGAGCCGACGAGATACCGGGCCACTCCACGCGCCATGCCGTGACAATGGGGGGGATTTCTTTAGGAATGGCTTAACGAACGGCGGGTCGCGCAACCGCGTGCAAAGTCGTCGCGCGGCGAGTGTCGGTGCCCAAGCCTCGGCCGCAAATGCAGCGCGAAAATGCCGCTGCGCGGACCAAACCTCGCGCGCGGCACGAAGGTTGTCTGCTTGTGGCCTTTTTACACTAGGCACGGTGCCGGGTGGCGCGAGATACTTCGGCTTCCGACGGGGGATGATCCCGAAGCGACGGATCATGGCTGGCGCGGGGGCGCTGTGGCTGGCGGCGGTCGGTTCCGACCGCCGCCGCGCCGCGGTGCCCGGCTCGACCTCTCCGGCGCCATCCTGGCTGAGCTTTCGTGACCTCCGGGAAGGAACCATTCGATTAAAAGCTGTCTGCAAGAGGCCCGATTTCGCCGCAGAGTCGGCGTCAAGCGGTCAAAGTCCCGTGTCGCAATCCGATGCGTCTGAACCTGGCGGATCAGACGACTGGACCTAAAACGATAACGGGGACACACACATATGACCGCAGCAGCTCGTTCCGAGGCGCCGCTCGCGCCGACCGAATTCGAAGGCGAGATCCGCGAATTCATCCGCCGCGACGTGGCGCACCTGCGCCGCCCGCAGCCCGAAGGCCCCGCGGCCGACGCCGTCAACAATCTCAATTCGCTGCTCGACCGCGTTTCCGGTTCCTCGGTGCAGGAGATCGACGACCTGATCGCGGATCTGCGCAACGTGCGCGACTTCCTGCAGACCGAAGGCGAGCGGGTGCAGCGCGAGATCACCAGCTACGCGCAATTAAGCCAAGTCGCCATGACCTCGGTGAAGATCATCGCCGAGAGCATGTCGCAGTGGAAGGCGCAGGTACGCACCCCCGCGCGCGACTGACGCTCAGCATCGGTTGATGCGCGCGAGCCCGTCCTGCGGGAGAGACGGGTCTCGCGTCGCATCTCCAGACACGTCAGTACATCGCTCGCCGTTGTCTCCGGCAAAGCGGGGAAGCGGGACGATTCGAGAAAGGGGTTAGCGGATGGCCGCGACGACGACCGATGCGCGCGCATCGAGCGTCACGCGTGAATCCATATGGTGCTTCACCACCACGGCGGCGGTCAGCACGACGGCGGCGGTCACGCCGGCAAACAGGAAACCCAGCAATCCAAGGCTGCGACGGTCGGCCATGATACTCCCCCTACCCTCTCGTTTGCATAGCCGGCCGACCGTTAACTTTCGTTCAACAAAGGCCCCTCAGCGGTCGACAAACCCGTGAGAGGCGGTTTAGGTTCCGGACCGAGGAGGCGAGTGGGAGAGCGGCGGCATCCCGCGTTGCAAGACGGGAGACCGCGCGATGACGCGCCACGGCCTTTTCGCGATTCTCGCCCTGACCGGCGCCCTGATCATCCCCGATCCGACTTTGGCGCGGCCGAACTTCCGGCCGGCCTTCACGACCGGGCCGTTCCGCATCGTGCTGCCGACGGGCCGGCCGCATTTCTCAGGCGGTCCGCGAGTCCATGCGATGACGCCCCGGCCTGCAACGGCGAAGGTTTTGAAACCGGTGGTGCGCACGGCCGCCGGGGGTCCGGCGCCGTTCCGGACGCACCGGCGTTTTCATGGCTCGCTCTATCCGGTCACCGTCACAACCGAGGGGTCCTACTACGGGACGCCCTACGATCCATCCGACATTCCGGTTTACGCGCCGCCCGTGAGCGCAGACGATGCGGCCGCGCCGGTCTCCGCGCTGCCGCCGCCCATCCAGGTTGCGGCCGAGGAGCGCGGCTGCCGCGCACAGCGCCTGCTCGTGCCGATGGCGAACGGTCAGGGTGAGAGCGAGATCACGATCGTGCGCTGCTGAGACGGCCGCAGCGCAACAAACGCCTTGAAAAGGCCGCATGGAACTGCCATGTGATTGCCGTCGGCTCGATTCGAGCCGCGGCAGGGCCGCCTGCACGATACCTGCAAACGGTTTCGGCCCGCCCTTAACGCTCCCTCACATTGACAGCCCAGATCAGGCGGGGTGTCTCCAATGACCCCGCGCCATGCGTTTGGCCGAGAGCCAGCGCATGCCGCAGCACAGGATTTTGTTTTGACCTCTTTTAACGACTTCGGCCTCGCAGAGCCGATCACCCGCGCTCTGGCGCAAGAGCAATACACCACGCCCACCCCGATCCAATCCGACGCAATCCCGCTGGTGCTCGCCGGCCGTGACCTTATCGGCATCGCGCAGACCGGTACCGGCAAGACGGCCGCGTTCGCGCTGCCGATCCTCAACCGGCTCGCCGCGAACCGCAAACCGCTCGAGAAGAAGAGCCCGCGCGTGCTGGTGCTCAGCCCGACCCGCGAACTGTCGGGGCAGATCCTCGAGAGCTTCCGCACCTACGGCCGCCACGTGCGTATCCAGTCCGCGCTCGTCATCGGCGGCGTCCCGATGGGACGGCAGGTGCGCGATCTGATGCATGGGCTCGACGTACTGGTGGCAACACCCGGCCGGCTGCTCGATCTGATGAAGCAGAACGGCGTTCGCCTCAACCAGGTCGAAGTGCTGGTGCTCGACGAAGCCGATCGCATGCTCGACATGGGCTTCATCCACGACATCCGCACGATCGTCGCGAAACTGCCCAAGGAGCGTCAGACGCTGTTGTTCTCCGCGACGATGCCGCGCGAGATCGCCGATCTCGCCGCGCACATGCTGCGCGATCCGGCGCGCGTCGCGGTGACGCCGGTCGCGTCCACGGTCGAACGCGTCGTGCAGCGCGTGATCATGACCGACAAGCCGGCCAAGTCCGCGCTGCTGATCGAAGTGCTGCGCGGCGAGGTGACGGGCCAGTCGCTCGTCTTCACCCGCACCAAGCACGGCGCCGATAAGGTGGTGAAGAGCCTGCATCACGCCGGCCTGTCCGCCGAGGCGATCCACGGCAACAAGTCGCAGAGCCAGCGCGAGCGCGTGCTCGGCGCGTTCCGCTCCGGAAAGCTCCAGACCCTGATCGCCACCGACATCGCGGCGCGCGGCATCGACGTGGACGGCATCAGCCACGTCATCAACTACGACCTGCCGAACATTCCGGAGAGCTACGTACACCGCATCGGCCGCACCGCACGCGCCGGCGCCGCGGGCATCGCGATCTCGTTCTGCGACAATGAAGAGCGGGCATTCCTGCGCGACATCGAAAAGCTGATCGGGATGAAGCTCGACCTGACCGACCGGCGCTCGTCGCCGCGCGCGGACGCGCCGGCGCAGCATCACCGGCCGCAGCAGAATGCCGGCCGGCCCGGCCAGCACAAGCGTGGCCATCAGCAGCAGCGCGGCAAGCAGGGCAAGCCCGGGCAGCGCCGCAACGGGCATGGCCATCAGGGCCAGCAGCGGCGCGGCGGCGAGCATCGCAACGCATCGAACGCGGTGCAGAGCACGCCGGACAATATCGCGACGGTCGCCTTCATGCGGCCGACCGAACCGCGCCGGCAAAATACCGGCGACAGCAATCGCAACGCACGCTAAAAGACACACGGAGGATTGACGGATGGCGAAAGAGGAACTGCTCGAATTCGACGGACTCGTGACGGAAGTGCTGCCGGACGGCAACTTCCGTGTGAAGCTCGACAACGACCACGAGGTGCTCGCCTATACGGCCGGCAAGATGCGCAAATTCCGCATCCGCACCGGCGTCGGCGATCGCGTCGTGGTCGAGATGTCGCCTTACGATCTGCAGCGCGGCCGCATCAGCTTCCGCCACAAGAGCGCGGCGCCGCCGATGATCGGCTCGGGCCAGCGCCGGCCGCAATACCGGCGCTGATCCATTTCGCCGGAACGCGCCTACGGCCGCCGTTCGACGAAGCCGGAGCCGAGGAAGGACATCACCAGCTCGCCCTTCTGGTTGGTTGCGGTGTTGCGCGCGAAGATCAGGCCCCAACCCGGACGACTCTTGGATTCGCGCTTTTCCGCGACCTCGGACGCGTAGGTGATCGTGTCGCCCGCATAGACGGGCTTGAGCCATTTCAGCTCGCGGAAGCCGGGCGACGGCCCGAGCTTTGCGACGATCTCGCCGCGCGCCGCACGCTCGGCGTCCTCGCGCTGCTGGTAGAGGACGCGCAGCCGCATCCACGCCGCGACGGTGTGCCAGCCCGACGCGCACAGCGCGCCGAAATGCGAGGCCGCGGCGGCCGCTTCGTCCATGTGAAACGGCTGCGGGTCGTACTTTTTCGCGAACGCCTTGATGTCCTCGGCGGTGAACGTGTGACTGCCGAGCGCGATGCGGTCGCCGACCCTGATGTCGTCGAAATATCTCATGCGGGCGCACCCGCATTGCGCCGCAGCAGCATCTGCGGACAGACCAGCGTCATGACGGTTTCGCCGCGCGCGTTGGACACCTCCCAGGAGAGCGTGACGAAGCCGCGATCCGGCTTGCTCCGCGAGGCGCGCGCCGAGACGACGCGGCCGCGCACCGTCAGGCTGTCGCCGGGCCGCACCGGCTTGAGCCACTTGACCTCCTCGATGCCGGGCGACCCCATCGAGGCGGCGTCGGCCAGCAAGCCGTCGGCGATCATCCGCATCATGAAGGCGCAGGTGTGCCAGCCCGATGCGCCGAGCCCGCCCAGCATCGTCCTGCTCGCGGCTTGCTCGTCGAGATGCATCGGCTGGGGATCGAACTGCGAGGCAAATTCGATGATCTCCTGGCGCGTGATGCGGCGCGGCCCGTATTCGGCCGTCCAGCCTGGGGAAAAATCCTCGAAATAAAACT
>JAXDNZ010000499.1:0-4080 GCA_034669185.1 Hyphomicrobiales bacterium | reverse complement strand
GGTCTCCGCTGCGCTGATGTCAGGTCTAGAATTAGCAAGAGGTGCTTAACTTTCGGTTGGGGTGCCGGCGGATTCCGGGTTCGTCGCGCAGGAGAAAAAAGGCTTTTGCGATCAGATCGTTAGGGGGCGTGGCCAAGACAGGCCGGCGCGCTCCGCGCGCGTGACGCGCCGGAGTTTTGGCCCGGTGCTTGTCCCTCGGCAAAAGCCGAGGGGTGGAGCGCCAAGAAACGCGGGGGCTTGCGGCCCCCGGGTGGCCGGCGAAGCCATTGGGCACGCTGGGGATATCTTTTGTCCACAATACGCAATTCGTAGTCCGCATGAGCCCAGAGCGCGTTTACGCGCGTCTTCGAGGCGCTATGCGGGATGCGGCACCAATCCGATCGTCGTGAGTGCGTAGGGTACGCAAAGACGGGGAGGGATAAGCAAGCGGGGAGGGATAGGCCCTATCCCTTGAACCCGCCCGCGTCGAGATAGGCCTGCTCCTCCGGCGTGGTCGCGCGGCCGAGCGCGGCATTGCGATGCGGAAAGCGGCCGAAGCGGCGGATGATATCGGCGTGCCGCAGCGCGTATTTCAGATTGTCGTCGCCGGCCTCGCGGTAGAGCGCGACGCAGCGGTCCTGGTCGGCCATGTCCTCGCTGTGCATGAATGGCAGGAAGAAGAAGCCGCGCTCGGCCGCCGGCACGTCGAGCTCGTCGCCGCGCTTGAGCGCCCGGTTGGCGGCCGCCCGCGCCAATGGATCGGCCGCATAGCAGCGTTTGTCGCCGCGGAACATATTGCGCGGGAACTGGTCGAGCACGATGACGAGCGCAAGCGCGCCTTCGGCCGTCGCTTCCCAATCGGCGAGCTGGCCGGCCGCGGCGGCCTCGTAGGTGCCGAGGAACTTGTCGCGGATCTCGGCGTCGAACGCGTCGTCGCGCGTGAACCATTTGTCCGGCCCCGCCTCGCGCCAGAACGCGAGGACGTCGGCGGGCTGCGCGAGCGGTGCGTCGGAACGAGGTTCCATTCGGCGATCACCCCGCCGCGACGGTGAGCCAATCGCGGCGATAAGTCGAGAGGTCAATCACGCTTCCAGATCAGGCGGTCGAGGCTCCAGGCGCCGCCGCCGGCGAACGCCATATAGAGGAACAGGAAACAGTAGAGGATCGACGCGTCGCCGCGATTGAGAATTGGAAAGACACTGTTCGGCGCATGGCCTATCCAATAGGCGAACGCCATTTCGCCCGAGAGAATGAACGCGACCGGCCGGGTGAACAGGCCGAACAGCAAGAGAATGCCGCCGACGATCTCGAGCGAGCCCGCAAACCCGTAGAGCGAGAACAGCTCCGGCGCCGCGGCGCCGGCCGCGCGCGGCGGAAAGTTCAGGAGCTTCTGCGTGCCGTGCTCCATGAAAATCAGCGCGGACACGACGCGGACGACCGAGAGAACACGCGGCGCCCAAACAGTTTCCAGAATTGCGGTGTTCATGACGTCTTCCCCCGGGAGCTTATCCGCGCATACTAGCGGCGGTGGTCGGCGCCGCCAAACGGCGTGAGCGGATTGTCGATCAAAGCTGCGCGATCCGCCTGGTCGGGCTTGGCGATGCCGAGGAACGCATCGAGCAGGTCCTCGATGGTGCGCGGATCGGTGTCGCTCATGATGAACACCAGCCGGGGTGCGGCGATCCTCGTCGGGCCAGCGCGGCAGCGTCACCGGCGGATGGAAGACATGTTGCACGCCGTGGATCACCATTGGGGTGTCGGGCGTCTCGGCGATCTTGACGATGCCTTTAAGACGCAGGAGCCGCGGTCCGTGCATCGCACGCACGAGCTCGAGGAACATATCGAGCGCAGACGTCGAGATCGCCTCATCGCGCGCGAGCGCGAAGGCGCGAATGCGGTCGTCGTGCCGGTTGACGTCGTGATGATGATGGTCATGCGCATGCGGCGCGTAGGCTTCCTCGGCGAGCCAGCGCGTCACGTCGGGAATCTTAGCGGCAGGATCGTAAAGGCCGCAGTCGATGAGCCGTGCGGCGGTCGCTTCGCCTGCGGCGGCGTCGAGCACCGGCGCGGCGGGATTGAGCACGGCAAGCCGCGCGCGCAGCCGCGCCACCCCCTCGGGCGTGTCGAGCAGATCCGTCTTGCTGAGCACGATGCGGTCGGCGACCGCGGCCTGCTTCACGGCCTCGACGTGCGCATCGAGCGTGGCCGCGCCATTCACCGCATCGACCACCGTGACGACGCCGTCGAGGCGGAAGCGCATCACCAGATAGGGATGAACCATCGCGGTGTGCAGCACCGGTGCCGGGTCGGCCAGGCCGGTCGTCTCGATGATGACGCGGCGGAATGACATGCGGCCGTTGTCGAGGCCGCGCAACAACTGCTCCAGCGTGTCCACCAGATCGCCGCGCAGCGTGCAGCACAGGCACCCCGTCGAAAGCAGCATCACGTTGCCTTCGACATATTCGACCAGCAGGTGATCGAGCCCGATCTCGCCGAACTCGTTGATGATCACCGCCGTGTCGGCGAGCGCGGGATCTTTCAGAAGCCGGTTGAGCAGGCTGGTCTTGCCGGCGCCGAGGAAGCCGGTGAGCACCGTGAGCGGCAGCGGCGCGACGGGGCCGCGCGGGCGCGGCACCCCGGCAGCCGCAGCGCTCATTTCTTCTCGGTCGTTTGCTTGCGCTTCTTGCGTGCAGCGGGAGTCGTCGGCGTTTCGGCCGCTGGAGCGAACGTCGCCGGAGTGGTCTCGGCCGAGGCCGGCGCGAACGTCGAGGGCGATGGGGGCGTCGTTCCGGGCGAAAGCTTGAAGCCCGGCACCATCGATGCGGTGGCGCGCGCCTGAGCGGGCGGAACTTCGACCACCGCAGTGCCTTTGCGCTTGCGCGCCGCGACCAGCGTCTCGCCCTTGTTCTTTGGAGTCCCGAGGTACACCACGACGGGCGGCATCGGAGGCGGGGGCGTGCCCCCCAGCATCGTCATGTGCTTGCCGAGGCGGTCGCGCAGGGTGCGCGCCGACACTGCATAGGCGGAACTGTTGTCCGTGTCGCTGCTGCCGTTGGTCGCGATCTCCTCGCTCTCGGACTCCTCGGAGGGGGTGCGCTTGCGGCCGGGGCCGCACATCTCGTCGCGCAGGTTGGGTGGCGCGGCCGCGATCGGCTGCAGCGCGTCGACCGTGCCGAGCGAAGGCATGAGCCAGGAGAGGCCGGAGCCGTTGAAGCCCTTCTCGAACAGTTGCGCCGCCTTGATGGTGCGCGCGCCGCCCGAGGGCGAACCGAACACGATCACGATCAGACGCCGCCCGTTACGGCTCGCGGTCGCCACGACGTTGAAGCCGGAGGCGCAGATGAACCCGGTCTTCATGCCGTCGGTGCCCGGGTAGTAGGTCATCAGTCCGTTATGGTTCGGCATGGTACGGCGGCCGTATTTGATCGCCGGAATGCGCCAATAGGCTTCGTATTCGGGGAACTCGCTGATCAGTGCGCGTGCAAGGATCGCCATGTCGCGCGCCGACGTGATCTGCTCGTCGGCCGGGAGCCCGTTCGGATTGACCCAGCTCGACTGCGTCATGCCGAGGCGCTTCGACGCTGCGTTCATCTCGTCGGCGAACTTCTCGATCGAGCCGGAGACGCCCTCGGCGAGCACGACCGCGACGTCGTTCGCCGACTTCACCATCAGCATCTTCAGGCCGTTGTCGACGGTGAGCGTCGCGCCGACGGGAAAGCCCATCTTGGTCGGGCCCTGCGCGACCGCGTTGCCGGTGGCGGTGAACACCGTATCGAGCGTGATGCGGCGCTCCTTGATGGCGCGCAGGACCACGTAGGCCGTCATCAGCTTGGTGACCGATGCCGGATACCACGGATAGGTGGCATGCTCGGCGTGCAGCACCTTGCCGCTGTCCGCCTCGACAACGAGCGTCGCCTCGGCACAAGCCGGCCGTGCGGCGAGAAAGCCGGTTGTCAGAAGAGTAAGCCCGAGGGCGACGGTTCTTAGCGTGATTGAATTTGCCACAAATACCACGGTTCGGGGTCCGGTTCTGTTTCGACGGGCCTCGGAGCGATCGAGCTTCAAGCGGTGCAAGTCGCGCTATCTAAACCGATCGCGCCG
>JAXDNZ010000498.1:0-5678 GCA_034669185.1 Hyphomicrobiales bacterium | reverse complement strand
GCGCTGCTCGGCGTCATCACCGAGATCGTCGAGGTGCGGCCGGTGCTCTAGAGCCTCGACCTGCTTCTCTACGTGCTGTCCACGCTCGCGCTCGCGCTCATCGTCCAGCAGTACACCGCGATCGAGTGGAGCACGGAACCGCAGCCGTTCCCGCGCATTTTCGACGTCCCGCGCGGCGGCTTCGATCAGCAGTTCTGGTTGCCGATGCTGGCCTGCGCGCTCGTCATCGTGGGGCTCGAGCTGCTCTATCGCCGCACGCTGGTCGGCCGCGCCTTCCTGGCCATCGCCGAGGATAATTTCGCGGCGCGCGCGCTCGGGCTGCCGGAGCGCAATCTGCGTATCGCGAGCTTTGCGCTCGCCGGCGCAATCGGCGCGCTCGCCGGATTCGCCGGCGGTCAGATGCTGCTTGCTTTCTTCGCCAACGCGCCGCTGCTGACGTTTTATGGCTTCGTTCCGGTGGCGCTCGGCGGAATGGGGAACAATCGCGGTGCCGTCGTCGCGGGCCTGATTCTCGGCCTGTTCCAGCAGGCCGCGAATTTTCTGGTCGGCGGCATCTTCGCCTCGGTCGCGGTGTTCACGGTCTTCATTCTGGTCTTGCTGGCCCGCCCTGACGGTCTCGCCGGCGTACCGCTCGGACGCCGCGTATGACTGATGTGCCGGCCGCACAGTCCCGGCCGGCGGGCGCGTTTCTTTTCGGCTCGCACGCGATCGTCACGCTGCTGCCTTTTCTGCTGCTGCTCATCGTTGGCCTGACGCTGCCGCTGTTTGCCGGCGGCTATTGGGGCGTGATCGCGACACGCGCCTGCGTCTACTGGGTGCTGGTCACGGGCCTCAACCTGATGGTCGGCTTCGCCGGCCAGCTCGCGATCGGTTGGGTGGCGCTGCTGACGCTCGGCGCCTACACGACGAGCGTGCTCGCGGCCGGCAACGTGATGCCGCCGCTCCATCCTTACCTCGCGCTCGCCATCGCGGGCGTGATCGGAGCCGTGTTCGGCTTGATCGTCGGCCTGCCGGCACTGCGGCTGCGGACCTTCTATTTCGCGATCACGACGCTTGGCTTCGCCACCATCGTGACGCAGATCGCGCTCGCCTGGCAGAGCGTCACCGGCGGCGGCGTGGGCGTTCCCGGACCGGTTTTCCCAGCTCCGTTCGATAGCCAGTGGGGCTTCTACTATTTCTGCTTCGGTCTCGCGGCGATCTGCACCTGGATGACGGCGAACGTCGCACACAGCCGCTTCGGGCGTGCGCTGACGGCGATCCGCGATGCCGAAGTCGCCGCCGAGGCGAACGGCATCTCCAAGCCGAAGCTGCTGATTGCGGTGTTCCTGTTCAGCGGCGCGGTCGCGGCCGTTGCGGGCGGGCTGTTCGCGTCGCTGCAATCCTACATCACGCCCGACGCGTTCACCATCGAGCTGTCGGTTCTGTTCTTCATCGGCGTCCTGATCGGCGGGCGCGGCTCCATTCTGGGTCCGCTGCTCGGCACGATCCTGCTGACGGCGCTTCCGGAGTTCGCCGCGCCGCTGGTGGCGTGGTCGACCTTTCTCTACGCCGTCCTGCTGCTCGTTATCGTGTTGGCGATCCCCGGTGGAATTGCCGATCTCCTCGATTTCAAGAACCGCCGCCCGCTCGACAGCCACCGCGCCATCGTGCCGCGTCCCGACCTGCTGGCGCGCCTGGTCGGCCCGCCTGCCGATGGCAGCGTCATCAAGCTTGAACAGGTGAGCCTGAGCTTCGGCGGCGTACGCGCGGTCGACGGCCTCGATCTCGAAATCCGCCCTGGGCAAGTCCATGGGCTGATAGGGCCGAACGGCAGCGGCAAGACCACGATCCTCAACGTCATCTCCGGTTACTACACGCCGCAGCACGGCACCGCGAAGCTCAAAGGTGCGGTGCTGACGGCTCTGCCGCACCATGCGCGGGCGCGCATGGGCGTCGCCCGGACGTTCCAGACCCCGCGCCTGGTCGGTGAGGCCTCGGTACTTGAGAATGTGATGATCGGCGGCACCGTCGACGGCACCGCGACGTTCGTCGAATCGCTGCTGTCCCTGCCGCGTCATCGGCGCGATGAAGCCAGGCTGCGCGAGACCGCAATGCTTGCGCTGGCGGCGGTGGGGCTTGAAAGCCTCGCCGGTGTGCGTGCGGACCGGCTGCAGCACAGCGAACTTCGCTTCATCGAGATCGCCCGCGCGCTGATGCCGGGGCCGTCGTTCATCCTGCTCGACGAACCGGCGGCGGGGTTGGCTGCGGACGAAATTCGCCGGCTCGGGCAATTGATTCAGGATATCGCGCGGCGCGGCGTCGGCGTGCTCCTGGTCGAGCACCACGCCGACCTGATCTTCGACATCTGTCACCACGTCACCGTGCTCAATCTCGGGCGCGTGCTTGCCGCGGGTACCCCGGCGGAAATCCGCGTGCACAAGGAGGTCGTCAGTGCCTATCTCGGCGGCTGAACCGCCCGCTGCGGCGGCCGAACCGCCGGCGGCGGCGGCCGAACCTCTGCTCGAGGTGAAAGGCCTGAGCACCGGCTACGGCAAGATCGTCGTGCTGCACGGCGTCGATCTCGCGGTACGCGCCGACGAGGTGGTGGCGCTGCTTGGTCCCAATGGCGCCGGCAAGACGACGCTGTTGCGGGCGATTTCGGGGCTGCTGCCGTGGAACGCCGGGGGCGTGCGCTTCGGCGGGCGTGACATGAAGGGTGTCGGTCCGCGCGAGACGGCACGCGCCGGGCTCGCGCACGTGATCGAAGGCCATCGCATTTTCACGCAGCAGTCGGTGACCAACAACCTGCTGCTCGCCGCCTATGACTTGCCGTTTGGCGAGCGCGCCGCGCGGGTGGAGGAGGCGTTGTCTTACTTCCCGGAGATCGCTGCGAAGCGCAACGATTTCGGCTCGCAGCTCAGCGGTGGCCAGCAGCAGATGCTCGCCGTCGCGCAGGGGCTCGTGCGCCGGCCGCGGCTCTTGATGCTCGATGAGCCCTCCGCCGGGTTATCGCCCGTCCTGGTCGATCGTGTGCTCACCGTCGTGGCGAAGCTGCGCGAGAACGGCACCGCCGTCCTGCTGGTGGAGCAGTTGATCGAGAAAGCGCTCGCGGTCGCCGATCGTGTGTATGCGCTGGCGCAGGGGCACAAGGTGCTCGAAGCCGCGACCAGCGAAGCCGACCTGCCGCGCCGGCTGGAGGACGCGTATTTCGGACGCCAGCATACCCATGCGGTATCCGGCTCAACCGGAGAGGGATAGCGGCGGCACGTCGATCCAGCGTCGCTCGCGGTCGCTTCGATAGCAGCATTCGGTCAGCTGCACGTCCTTCGCGCCTTCGAGCAGCGTCGAGCGCAATGGCTCGCCGTCCGCGACGTGACGAAGAAATTGCTCCCAGCCCGCGCGGTAGCTGTTCTTGAATGGCTCGATGTCGGGCACTTCCTCCCATTGTGTGTCGAAGTCCATCGCCTGCGGGACTTCGACATTCCATGTCGGCCGCGGCGTCGCAGCGAGCGACTGCACGTAGCACTTGTGGCCGCCCGCGACCGCGGAGCCGAGCGTGCCGTCGATCTGGATCTGAATGAGATCGTCACGCTTGACGCGCGATGCCCAAGACGTCGTCACCTGCGCCAGCGCGCCGCTCTCGAACTCGAACGTCGCAAAGACCTCGTCCTCGACGTCGACGTCGAACGGCTTTCCCGTCTCATCCCAGCGCTTCTTTTGCTGCGTCACCTTGCGGCACGACACGGCCTTGATCGGCCCCAGCAGGCTGCTCGTGAGATAGCGCCAGTGCGGATACATATCGAGCACGAGCCCGCCGCCATCGGCCTTGCGATAGTTCCAGCTCGAGCGCTGCGACGGATATACTTCGCCGTCGAATACCCACCAGCCGCCTTCGAGCCGCGCCGAAAGGATACGGCCGAAAAATCCGGAGTCGCATAGCTTGCGCAGCTTGCGAAAGCCCGGGAGATAGACCTTGTCCTGCACGGCGGCGGCCTTCACGCCCGCGGCCTGCGCGGCGCGCACGAGCCGCATCGCTTCGGCGGACGAGTTCGCGATCGGTTTTTCCAGATAGATATGCTTGCCGGCCGCGATTGCCCGCATCGCGCGCTCGAACCGCCCACCCGTCGCCGCGGCATCGAAATAGATCTCGATCGTCTTGTCGGCGAGCGTGGCCGCCACATCGGCCGACCATTTCAGTGCACCATGCGCGGCGGCGAGTGCCGCGAGCTTGTCTGGATTGCGCCCGAGCAGCACCGGCTCGGGCATCAGCCGGTCGCCGTTTTTCGCTGGCAGGCCGCCCTCCTGGCGGATCGCCAGCAGCGAACGGATCAGATGCTGGTTGGTGCCGAGGCGTCCGGTGACGCCCTCCATCGCGATGCGGAGATTGCGGATTGCCATGTGGTTTTTCTGGCTTGGGTTATGCGGGAAAGTGAAGCTCGGCGCGGTGGCGGGTCACCGTGCGCTTGCCGCGCTTGAACACCGCGAGCGGCTGGCGCAATTCGGCGACGGCCTGTTTCGGGCTCTGCGCATCGATGATGACGACATCGGCCGGGTTGCCGACCGCGATGCCGTAGTCCTTCAGGTTCATCAGCTGCGCCGAGCGCGTGGTGAGCATCTCGAAGCATTCGGCGATACGCGCGTCGTGACCGACCTGGAGCACGTTGGCGTGCAGGTTCGCCATGCGGATGAGCGAGCAGTCGCCGAACGGCGTGAACGGATTGAGGATGTTGTTGGTCGAGATCGAGCAGTTGCAGCCGTGCTCGACGAAAAGATTGGCGTCCACCAGACCGCGCCGCACATTGTGGGTCTGGTCGCGACCCATCAGGAACAGGTCGGTGGCGGGAAGGATCGTCACCGCGACGCCGGCATTCGCGAGGCGTTTCGCGATCGCCACCTGCCCCGCCGGGTCGAGCGTCGAGAGCTTGGTGGCATGGCCGATCGCGACGCGGCCGCCGAATTTGTTTTTCTCGGTCAACTCGCAGACCAGGTTCGCATCGAGATCCTCCGGCGTGTTGCCGAAATCGAGGTGCATGTCGATGTCGACGTCGTACTCGCGCGCGAGCTCGAACACGCGCCTGATCTGCCCGGAACGATCCGTGTCGTAGCCGGGCGCCGCGCCGATCACTTTCGCGCCGCGCTTGAGCCCGTCGATCAGCAGCGCGTCGGTGCCGGGATTGTCGGTCAGGCCTTCCTGCGGGAAGACGCACAGCTCGATGTCGATCGCCCATTTGTATTCGTCGACCAGGGCCTGCACGCCCTCGAAGCCGCGCATGCCGATGCCGGGATCGACCTCGACGTGGGTGCGCATGCGCGTCGCGCCATGCTTGATGCAGTTCTCAAGCGTTTCCTTCGCGCGCGCGCGCACGTCCTGTACCGTGAAGGTCTTCTTCGCCTCTTTCACGCGCGCGACCGCATCGGCATTGCGTCCGCTCTCGGGCGTGCAGCGATCGATGATGCGCGACTTGTCGAGATGGATATGTGTCTCGATCAATCCGCCGCAACAGAGGCACCCTTCGGCATCGTGCGACGGCGCATCGCAGGAGAGATTGGGCTCGATTGCGGCGATGCGTCCGTTCTCAAAGCCGATGTCGGCGAGCGCATCGTGCCGGCCGGCGACGCGGGCATTGCGGATTGCGAAATCGATCATGGGAAACTCACGCCGCGCTCGCGGGTTGGAGCGCCGCGACGATCTCGTCGGA
>JAXDNZ010000497.1:0-7421 GCA_034669185.1 Hyphomicrobiales bacterium | reverse complement strand
CCTTGTTCTTCGAGTTCGGCACCACGACCTCGCGCGCGTGAAGCTGCCGACCAAGCTCATGCGCCAATGCGGCAAATGCGGGGAGATGACCGCCGTGATGATCGACCCCGGCGCGGCGACGCCGCCGTTTCAGTGCAAACGCTGCGACAAGTAACGCTACCAGCCGGCGGGACGCGACGGGTTGCCCGGCAGTGACGACCGGGAATCTCACTCACTCCCCGTTCCACCCGCATCGCGTGAGCCGCTCGCGCAGATGCGCCGGGACGGGTGCGGTTACCCGCACCGGCTCCTTGTTCTTCGAGTTCGGCACCACGACCTCGCGCGCGTGAAGCTGCAGGCCCGGCGCGTCCGCCCTCGGCACGAACTTGATCTGTCGCGCGCGGCGCTGGCTCGCCTCGTTGCCGTAAATGTCGTCGCCGAAGATCGGGAAACCCATCGCGGCGCAATGCACGCGCAGCTGATGCGTGCGCCCGGTGACCGGCTCGAGCGCGAGCCAGGAGAGTTGGGGTTTGATCTCGCCGCGCGCTCGGTCACCCTCCCCTGGAGGGCGAGGGTCGGCGGCGAAGCCGCCGGGGTGGGGTGATATGTTCGCTTCGCGATTCACCCCTACCCGACCCGCCTGCGGCGGGTCGACCTCACCCCTCCAGGGGGAGGTAGGCGGAAAGAGCAGTGTATCGCTCAACGAGGTGCGTCCCATCACCTTCCACTTCGTCACCGCGGGCTGCCCCTGCGCATCGGGCTTCATCCACCAGCCGAACTGGGGATCGAGCCGGCCGAGCGGCATGTCGATCGTCCCTTCGTCGGCGTCCGGCCCGCCCTCCACGATCGCCCAATAGGTCTTGCCGACGCGACGGTGCTTGAACAGGAGGCTGAGGTGCGCGAGCGCCTTGCGGTGGCGCCCAAGCACGAGACACCCCGACGTCTCGCGATCCAACCGATGCGCAAGCGCGGGTCCGCGCGGCAGGCCGTAGCGCAACGCATCGAACCAGTCTTCGAGACTCGGGCCTCCTTTGGGCCCGCGATGCACCGACAGGCCGGCCGGCTTGTCGATCACCAGCATCAATCCGTCGCGGTAGAGCACTCGCGCCAAAATCTCCTCGTCGGTCGCGTTCTTCGGATCGAACGGCTTGTCCGAGACTTTTGGGTCCAACACTTTCGGCTCCATGCCGAAACCGCTATCACGGCCGCCAAGATGAAACATCTTTCAGTTCGTCATTGCCGGGCTTGACCCGGCAATCCATCTCCTCGGGAAGAAGGTGGACCCCGGGTCAAGCCCCGGGGTGACGAGCGGAGTACCTTGCCCAATGGATGACACCCCGAAACCGAGCTGGTGGCAGCGCCTGAGCGGCGGGTTGAAGCGCACGTCGTCGTCGATCGGCGGCGCGATCGCCGACCTCGTGTCGAAGCGCAAGCTCGATGCCGCGACGATCGAAGAGCTGGAGGAGCTGCTGATCCGCGCCGACCTCGGCGTCGACGTCGCGCGCCGCATCGCGGCCGCGGTCGGTGAAGGGCGTTACGACAAGGCGGTGAGCGCGGACGAGGTGAAACAGATCCTCGCGGCGCAAGTCGAGGCGGTGCTGGCGCCGGTGGCGCAGCCGCTGGTCATCGGCAGCGCCGGCCCGTTCGTCATCCTGGTGGTCGGTGTCAACGGTTCGGGCAAGACGACCACCATCGGCAAGCTCGCGGCGCGTTTTCACCGCGAAGGCCGCAAGGTCATGCTCGCGGCCGGCGACACGTTCCGTGCCGCCGCGATCGAACAATTGAAGATCTGGGGCTCCCGCACCGGCTCGCAGGTCATCGCCGGCGAGCAGGGCGCCGATTCCGCCGGCCTCGCGTTCGACGCATTGACCGCGGCGCGGCGCGGCGCGGCCGACGTGCTCATCGTCGACACCGCCGGCCGGCTGCAGAACAAGGCCGGCCTGATGGACGAGCTGACCAAGATCGTGCGCGTGATGAAGAAGGTCGATGCCGGCGCGCCGCACGCCGTGCTGCTGGTGCTCGACGCCACGGTCGGTCAGAACGCGCTGTCGCAGACCGCCGAATTCCTCAAGGTCGCGGGCGTCACCGGCCTCGTGATGACCAAGCTCGACGGCACCGCGCGCGGCGGCATCCTGGTCGCGCTCGCCGAGAAGCATAAGCTGCCCGTACACTTCATCGGCGTCGGCGAGGGGATCGATGACCTCGCGCCGTTCGCCGCGAAGGATTTTGCCAACGCGATCGCGGGAATCGAGACTTAAGGTTTCTTCACTGTCACGGCGTCGCCGATCTCGAACGCCATCAGGTCCTCGCCCACCTCGAGCGGCCCGCTATAGGTCTGCCGCGTTTCGGCGACCACGTCGTCGAGCGTTGGCTCCGGGATGGTGGCGCTGCTCAACAGCACGATGTGGGTGTAGACGGCGAGCTTCGGCTTTGCCCTGGCGAACACCTGGCCGGCTTCGCTCGGTGTCGTGTGATGGCCGATGATGCGCTGCGCGAAAAGATTGACCATCAGCTCCTTGCGCGCGCTGCCGACCTCGTGGATCAGCAAGTCGCTTCCCGTTCCATATTTGATGACGTTCTCGTTGTAGCGGGTGTCGCCCGAGATCACGACCGAGCGGCCCTTGTAGTCGACGCGATAGCCGTAGGCAGGCTTGATGCCCGGACCGTGATCGACCTCGAACGCCGTCACCTTCACGCCGTTGCGCTCGAAAACCACGCCGTCCCTGTCGAACTCCTCGGGCGCGATCGCGATGCCGGCGGGCGGCAGCTTCTCGTCCTCGAGCCTGATCCGGATGTCGGCTGCGAACGCCTTCTCGATATTCTCCATCAGCGCCTTGGTGCCGGTCGGGCCGATGATCCGGAACGGCGCGGCGCGCCGTCCGAACTCGGGGCCGAGCCAGCCGGTCAGCCACAGATCGGGAATTCCCGAGACATGGTCGGAATGGAAATGCGTGATGAACAGCGCATCGAGCTTTCCCATCGGCACCTTGATCTGCCACATGCGGATCGGCACGCCGCGTCCGGCATCGAAAAGGAGCTTCTGGTCGCCGGCTTCCACCAACGTGCTCGGACCGAAGCGCGTGGGGCGCGGCGACGGCGAGGCGGTGCCGAGCAGCGTGACCTTGAAATCGGCCTGCGCGTGAGCCTGCGCGATGGCCGCGAGGCCGAATACAATCGCCAACAGATATCGCACTGCGCCCTCCCGGTGTCATCGCGGAGGCTATCGAGGTGGCGCGACCGGGACAATCGCGCAGTCCGGCTTGAGCGTAGCCCGGCTCGAGCGCAGCGAAAGCCGGGATTCTCGGCCAAGCTCAGCTCCCGGGTTTCGCTCGCGCTCAACCCGGGCTACACCAAGGTCCATGGTCGCGACACAGCGCAAACAGCTCAATCCCTTCCTCAAGCTCGCGCTCGAGATGGGACCGCTGATCCTGTTCTTCTTCGCCAACGCCCGCCCGGCCCTGTTCACGCCGCTGGTCGGGCCGTTGCTGCCGGCCGCGGTAGCGACCGGCGAGCGCGCCGGCATCTTCGCGGCGACCGCCGTGTTCATGGTGGCGATCCTGATCGCGCTCACCGTGTCCTACGTGCTGACGCGGCATTTGCCGGTGATGGCGCTGGTCACCGCGGTCGTCGTGGTGGTGTTCGGCTCGCTTACGCTCGTCCTGCAGGACGAGACCTTCATCAAGATGAAGCCGACCATCATCTACGTGCTGTTCGCCGCGCTGCTGTTCGGCGGGCTGCTCTTCAACAAGCCGCTGCTGGCGGTCGTGTTCGACGCGGTGTTCGATCTGACGGACGAAGGCTGGCGCAAGTTGACGGTGCGCTGGGCCATCTTCTTCCTCGCGCTCGCGGTGCTCAACGAGATCGTCTGGCGCACGCAGACCACCGATTTCTGGGTGAGCTTCAAGGTATTCGGCGTGGTACCGCTGACGTTTGTCTTCGCGGCGTTGCAGTATCCGCTGCTGCAGCGGTATTCGACGGCGAAGGAGTGACGGGCGTTACTGCGCCTTGGCGGCCACCGGCGCCTCGCGCGTGGTCTGCGCGGTCTTCGGCGCGGCGACGAAGTAGTTCGCCTGCAGCACGCCCGCGCCGAACGGCGTCGGCACATGAAACCGGAACGGCACCAGCACGCGCGTGCCCGAGATCGGAGCGAGCCACATTTCCATGTCACGCTGCGCGATCAGGTATTTGATTGCGGCACGCTCCGGCCGATGCCCGGCGATCGGGCTGTAGAGCACCTGGCAGACCACGACCGGCCCCTGGTAGCCGGTCTCCGCCTTCACCTTGTCGATGCGCTTGAACACGAGATCGAGGTCGGCGCGCTGTCGTCCGTCGAAGACCGCGAGCTTGCGCTTGCAGGCGTCGGGCGTCATGAGGTCGCCGGTGCCGGCGACCGAGATGATCGCGGCGCTCATCGGATCGGTCACGCCCTTGCGGTGCACCTCCGTGACCGGGACGCGATCCGGGCTCGGGATCAGCGGAGGGTTGGCCGTGACCTCTTTCACGACGCCGGCGCTGAGTGTCATGCGTACGTCGTCGCTGTGCTTGTCGGTGATCAGGTTGGAGACGTAGCCCAGCGAAGCGGTCTGCGCGCCGCGGAAGACACCGCGCGCGCCGGTCGTCCCGGAGCCGTCACTGACCAGCCGAACGAGGCCGCTGGTGCGGCCACTCGCGACTGCCGTGTACTGATCCGCCGCAATATCGATGACCCAGGTGCCGGATCCAAGCGGAATGCCGGCGAGCGTCACCGTATAGCGCGCTTCGAGCCGGACTTGCGCCTGCGCCGGTGCAAGGCCGGCGGCGGCGAACGTCGCGATACCGAGGAGGCCGTAGACACAACGGCGGCGGATCGACACGGTGATAGGCCCTACAATTCGCGGCCTTCGGCAAGACCGCTGATCGCTCCGGTGATCGACCGCGAATACGTCGAATCTGTGATGGTTAAGGCTGTGCCGCTGCGGCTTGACGCCTTCTGCCACGGTCATTATAGGTCCGCGACCTCCGGCAAGCACCGGGTTTTGGATGAGCGGCGCCGCGCGGCGGGGCCGACGGGATATTCAAGGATTTAAAGCCATGTCGCGGCGTTGCGATCTGACCGGCAAAGGCCCACTGGTCGGCCACAAGGTCAGCCATTCGAACATCAAGACCAAGCGGCGCTTTCTGCCGAACCTGTTCAATGTCACGCTGATGTCGGATGCGCTTGGCCGCTCGGTAAGGCTGAAGATTTCGGCGAACGCGCTCAAGACCGTGGACCATCGCGGCGGGCTCGACGCCTTCCTGATCAAGCAGGACAACGACACCCTCTCGGTCAAGGCGCGCGACCTCAAGCGCCAGATCGTGAAGAAGCGGGCGTCCGCCTGATCGCGCTCGTCCCCGCGAAAGCGGGGGGACCCAGTCTTCGATTCAATTTCGATATTTTCTGGATGCCCGCTTGCGCGGGCATGAGCGGTTCTATGGCTCGACCAGCGTGAACTGCAGCAGCAGCGTACGCTGATAGAACGCGAAATTGTCGTCCGAGATCAGCGTCAGCACCAGTTCGCCGTTCGGCGCGCGGTGCACCGACAGCCCTTCCATATTGTCGATCTGATAGGCCATGTCGGCCTCGATGAGTGCCGGCCCGTCGAGGATCGCGCCGGGCTTGACGTCCGCGAGCGCGACGCGGCGGATGCGCATGCCGACGCCGCGCAGGCGCGAGAAGCTCCGCTCGAGCAGCAGCAGGTCGCCGGCCGGCGTGATGGCGCAATCGCTCACGTCGAAGTCGCCGATACGCTTGACCGAGAATTCGCCCGCGCTCGGGCCGCCGATCAGAAAACCCTTGATGTTGCCGTCGGCATCGAGCCCGCGCTCCGAGATCGCGATCAGCGTGCCGGCGAGCGGCAGATTTTTTGCCGCGGCCACGAGGCATTCGAGCCCCTTGTTGTTCGGAAGCTTCGAGATGCCCGGCGGGATCGCGATCGGCTGGCCCCGCGCCGACAGGCCGAAGCGGCCATAGTCGAACCGGACGATCCGGTGCACGCGTTCGATGCCGAGCCAGACCGTGCCGCCGTCGATCGCAAGCGCTTCGGTATCGTACCAGCCGCGCGCCGCGAGCGGTCTCCCGTCGAGCCCGAGCACCGGCGCCATCTCGGCGTCGGCGATTCCGGACGGCCTCTCGCCGTCATAGGTGATCCGGCCGCGCAGCCAGCGACCCTTGTCGGTGACGGCTAGAAAGGCGCTTCCGTCGTCCGCGACGCGGATCGCCGAGATGCCGCCGAACTCCGGGTAGGGCGAGGTCAGGTCCAGTCCGCCGCGGAACGCGAGGGCGCCGAAGCGCACGTGCGCCGGATCGCGCGGCTCGAACGCCGCGATCGGCTTGGCGCGGATCTCGATCTGGACCGGTGGTTCGGGTTCGCGCGGCTTGGTCTCGGCCAGGGCTGCGAAAGCGAAGAGCGTGAGCGCGAGCACCGCTATCGTGTCCCGCACGCGGTGCAATGCGAAGCGTTGCGCCGCAGATGCGGGACCCCGGTTGCTTGTTCTCACCAAACCGGGGTCCCGGGTCTGCATCGCATCACGTTGTGCTGCGCTGCGCCCGGGACACTGCTCACGAATGCAGCCGCCGGCGCCGCGTCGGCAGGCGGATCGGCTCGGCCTCGGCGTTCTCCTCAAACAGCTCGGCAAGCTTTTCGGTCATCGCGCCGCCCAGCTCCTCGGCGTCCACGATGGTGACGGCACGGCGATAATAGCGCGTGACGTCATGGCCGATGCCGATCGCGATCAGTTCGACCGGCGAGCGCGTCTCGATCTCCTCGATCACCCAGCGCAGATGCCGCTCGAGATAGTTGCCGGGATTGACCGAAAGCGTGGAGTCGTCGACCGGCGCGCCGTCCGAGATCATCATCAGGATCTTGCGCTGCTCGGTACGGGCGAGCAGGCGCTTGTGCGCCCAGTCGAGCGCCTCGCCGTCGATGTTCTCTTTCAGCAGGCCCTCGCGCATCATCAGGCCGAGGTTCTTGCGCGCGCGCCGCCACGGCGCATCGGCCGACTTGTAGACGTTGTGGCGCAGGTCGTTGAGCCGGCCCGGGTTTGGCGGCTTGCCGGCGGCAAGCCACGCCTCGCGCGATTGCCCGCCCTTCCAGGCGCGCGTCGTGAAGCCGAGGATCTCGACCTTCACGCCGCAGCGTTCCAGCGTGCGCGCAAGGATGTCGGCGCAGGTCGCCGCCACCGTGATCGGACGGCCGCGCATCGAGCCGGAATTGTCCAGCAGCAACGTCACCACGGTGTCGCGGAAATTCATCTCCTTCTCGTTCTTGAACGAGAGCGCATGCATGGGATCGATGATGACGCGCGAGAGCCGCGCGGCGTCGAGCACGCCTTCCTCCAGGTCGAATTCCCAGGCGCGGTTCTGCTGCGCCATCAGCCGGCGTTGCAGCCGGTTGGCGAGCCGCGCCACCACGCCCTGCAGGTGC
>JAXDNZ010000496.1:0-3437 GCA_034669185.1 Hyphomicrobiales bacterium | reverse complement strand
CGCTGCCGACGCGTACCGATATCGAGGCGGCCGAGCGTGCCTTCAAAGAGGCGGCGTAGCGCGACGGTGTGACCCGGTGGCGCGTTCCCCGCCGTGATCTATCATTGCGCCCAAAGATCCGGGGCGCATCGATGACCATTCTAATCCGCATCGCGGCCATGCTGGTGGCGCTGTCCGCCGGCAGCGCGTTGGCGCAGGCGCCGCTGAAAATCTTCGACGCGCATCTGCACTACAACCAGGAACCGAACCCGTTCTACGACCTCGACAAGGTGCTGGAGATCTTCCGCCGCAACAACATCGCGGGCATCATCGCAACGAGTCGGCCGAACAAGGGAACGCACCAGCTCGTCGACGCGAAGGCGCCCGGGCTGTGGGTCGTGCCCTTCATCCGGCCCTACCGCACGCGCGCCGACATCCAGACCTGGTTCGACGATCCGGCGATCTACGATCTGGTCGAGAGCGAGTACAAGCGCGGCTACTACCGCGGCGTCGGCGAATTCCACATCTACGGCAAGACCGCCGCGGGCCCGTGGGTCAAGAAGATCGTCGACTTCGCGGTCGCGCATGATCTCTTCCTGCACGCCCATTGCGACGAGGAGGGGCTGCTGATCCTATTCGGCCACAATCCGAAGGCGCGGATCATCTGGGCGCATACCGGATTCTCGGTCGCGCCCGCGCGCGTGCGCGAGCTGCTCGACCGGTACCCGGCACTGACCGGCGAGCTGTCGTACCGCGGCGGCATCACCGAAGGCGGCGGCAAGCTCTCGGCCGAATGGCGCGAGATGTTCGCGCGCTATTCGGACCGCTTCCTGCTCGGCTCGGACACCTGGATCAACGAGCGCTGGTTCGCCTATGACGGCATCTTCAAGGACTATCGCGGCTGGCTGGCGCAATTGCCCGATGACCAGGCGCGGCGCATCGCGCACGGCAACGCCGAACGACTGTTCGGCGGGAAGGTGGAGTAGGTCCTCATCCTGAGGAGCGTCCCCTCCCTTCCCTCCCCGCAAGCGGGGAGGGATAAAGGGAGGGGCGTCTCGAAGGATGGCCACGAGCACCGAGTATGCCGCCATCCTTCGAGACGCGGCCTGCGGCCGCTCCTCAGGACGAGGGCGGAGTTAGCGCTTCTTCGCGCTTTGCACGTGCTCGGCGATGAAGCGCGGCAGCGCGAAGGCCGCGACGTGGACCTCGGGCGTCCAGTATTTGGTCTTGAAACTGCCCGCCTTGCGGTACCGCGCCGCGATGGTGCGCATCGCATGCCGGCGCAGCCTTCTGTCCTTGGCGGCCCAGCCCATCGCCATGTGGCCGCCCACATAGGTCGGGATCGCCGCCACGTAACAGGCGCCGTCGGCAAACAGCGACGTGAACATGCCGACGGATGAAACGAGCTCGTCGGGCTGGAAGAACGGCACGCCGTTCTGCGTCACCATCACGCCGCCCGGCGCCATGCAGCGCTTGCAGGCCGCATAGAATTCCCGGGTGAACAGGACCGCGCCGGGTCCGACCGGGTCGGTCGAGTCGACGATGATCACGTCGAAGCGCCGCTCCGTGGCGGCGACGTATTTCATGCCGTCGCCGATCACGCTCTCGAAGCGCTTGTCGCGGAATACCGCAGTGGTGAACTCCGGGAAATGTTCCTTGGAGAACGCCACGACCGACTCGTCGATCTCGACTTGCACGACGCTTTTCAGCGCCTTGTGCTTCAGCACCTCCTCGGCGATTCCGCAGTCGCCGCCGCCGATGATCAAGACGTTCTTCGCGGCGCCGTGCGCCAGGATCGGCACATGCGTCATCATCTCGTGGTAGATGAACTCGTCGCGGGTCGTGACCTGGGTGGCGCCATCGAGCATCAGCATCTTGCCGAAGTGCTTGTGCTCGAACAGCACGAGGTGCTGGTGCGCGGTCTGCTGCTCGTAGAGCACCTTCTCGACCGCGAACGTCATGCGAAAGCCGAGGTCGTCGAACAGCGTCTCGGGGAGCCAGCGTTTGTCGGACATCTTCGCCCCATGCGTCATCGCCCGGCCTGACCCGGCGATCCACGTTTTCGGTCTGCCGAAGGGCTACAAGTCATGGATGCGCGGGACAAGCCCGGGCATGACGACGGCGGCGTTACGTCCCCTGCCCGCGCATGTGCTCGCCGACCGCGACGCGCTTGGGCTTGAACGCCTCGCGCAGCACCGGGACACAGGCGTCGGGATTGGCGCGGCCGCACATGAAGATGTCGATCGCGGCGTAGTGGGCTTCCGGCCAGGTGTGGATCGAGATGTGGCTCTCGGCCAGCACCGCGACGCCCGAGACACCGCCGTTCGGCTCGAAGTGGTGCAGATGGATGTGCAGCAGCGTCGCGCCCGCGGCGGCGACGCACTTGCGCAGCGCCTCGTCGATCAGGTCGATGTTGTCGAGGTGCTTGGCGTCGTAGAGGTCGACGATCAAATGCACGCCGGCGCAGCGGACGCCGTTGCGCACGACGAAATGATCCTTGCGGTCATCATCGGCGATCGTCGTCGCGATGGCGGGCTTTTCGCTCACCGACGTGACCGCCGGCTTGGCTTTCTTTCGGTCGGTACCTGGAGTTCCCAAGCCCTTGTCCGATCGCAAGAGGGCTGCCTGCCGCATGCCGTCCTCCCCAACCAGATTGCAGAACCCCGAGTGCCGGCAAGCCGGAGGCTCGGAAAGCGAAAGCCGCCCGACCGGGTCCAAAACGGACCGATCTACAGCGGCAAGGTCCCCAAATAAGACCGACGCTCACGTCGCGCAAGAAGATTCTTGTGTCGTTCGCAACATCGCTTGGAGCGTTCACGCGCCGCGCGACGAATGATCCGGAAATCCCAGTGCCAATTGGCTTTCTGACGCCTGCTGCGCCTCGACGGCGGCGACCGCCGTCATGTTCACCACGCCGCGCGCGGTGGTCGAGGGCGTGAGGATGTGCGCCGGACGCGCTGCTCCGATCAGAATCGGCCCCACGGGAAGCGCGTCGCCGAGCACCTTGATCATCTGGTAGGCGATGTTGGCGGCCTCGATATTGGGCATCACCAGCGTGTTGGCCTCGCCGGTCAAGCGCGAGTGCGGATAGACGCGGTTGCGGAACGCCGGGACCAGCGCGGATTCACCGTTCATCTCGCCATCGACCTCCAGATCCGGCGCCTTGTCGCGGATGATCGCCAGCGCCGCGCGCAGCTTGTGTGCGGACTCGCACTCGTAGGAACCGAAATCGGAGCGCGACAGCAGCGCGATCTTGGGTTCGACGCCGAACCGGCGGATATGCGCGGCCGCCCGGATCGTCATCTCGGCGATTTCGGCCGCGCTCGGGTCCTCATTGATGTGCGTGTCGGCAAGGAAATACACGCCCTTCGCCGTAATCACCGTGGTGAGCGCCGCAAAGATGTGCGAGCCGGGCGCCGGCCCGATGATGTCGCGGATATGGGTCAGATGGCCCATGT
>JAXDNZ010000495.1:0-2824 GCA_034669185.1 Hyphomicrobiales bacterium | reverse complement strand
CTGCCGCGGTTCACAGCTTCGGGCGGAATGCTCCCAGCGACGAGGTCGGCGACCTGTCGAACGGTGTCGAACGCCTGATGCTCGATCTCGTCCGGCGTCAACCCGGCGGTGTGCGGCGTCGCGATCACGTCGCTGCGGCTTGCGAGATTGAGTGAAGGCTTGTGATCGAAGGCGCGGCCCACGTCAATCGCGGCGCCGGCGATCTGCTTTTTCTCGAGGGCGGCCAGCAGTGCGCTTTCGTCCACAAGATTGCCGCGCGACAAATTGAGAAAATAGGCGCTCTTCTTCATGCGCGCGAAGTTCGCGGCGTTCATCAGGTTCTCGGTCTCTTCGTTGGCGATGACGAGGCAGATGACGAAATCGGATTGCGCCAGCAGCGTGTTCTGGTCGACGTGCTGGATTGCCGGGTCATCGACCTTGGCGAACGGGTCGGACACCAGCACGGTCATGCCAAGGGCCGTGCAGATCGGCGCGAGGTGCCGCGCGATCGCACCATAGCCCATGATGCCGACGGTCGCGCCATTAAGCTGCACGCCCTTGCGCGGCTCGGCGTCACCGCCATTGCGATATTCGATGACGGAGTCGGTGATCTTGCGCGCGCAATCGATCATCATGCCGATCGCCATTTCGGAGACCGACGCCATGAAGCCGGGCGTCGCGCGCGTGACAAGCACGCCTTCGCGGCTAGCCGCCTCGACATCGATGTTGCGGATGTCCACCGCGACGCGCAGGAACGCGCACAGGTCGGGCGTGAGCGGGAAGAACTCCGCGGGCCCCGGTGTCTGGCGATCGGAGACGACCACCTCGCAGCCCTTGGCCGCCAGCGCCAGCGCCTTCGCGTCGAGCACCTTGCCGGTTTCGTTGAGCCGCACCTCGCCCAATCTGCGCATCTCGGCGAGTGCGCGCGGGCCGTAATAGTTCTCCAGCATGTCAGGGACGTGGGTCAGGAAAATGCGCATTGGTCACCATCGCAATTGTTCGTTGCCACAAGGCCAGGGCGATGCTTTATCGCGCGCTAACATGTCAGGCAAACAGGGGAAGCGTCCATGCGCGTGATGGGATTTCAGGGTGAAGGCGGCGGGCTGCGGCTCGGCGTGGTCGAGGGCGATCAGGTCATCGATCTGCAGGCGGTCGACGCCAAGGTACCGACCGATCTCGGCGCTGTGCTCGCGGCGAACAACGGCGATCTAAAGCCCTTGGCCGACATCGCGAAGAAGGCGCCGGCTTCCGCGCGTCGCCCGCTGAAGGGCATCAAATACGGCCTTCCCGTAGCGCGGCCGGGAAAGATCATCTGCCTCGGTCTCAACTATCTCGACCACGTGAAAGAAGGGCCGAACCGCGACAACATCCCGAAATTCCCCACCATCTTCATGCGCGGCCTGACCTCAATGGTCGCGCATGAGCAGGCGATCGTGCGGCCGAAGGTCTCAGAGCAGCTCGATTTCGAAGCCGAGATGATGCTGATCGTCGGCAAGCGCACCAAGCACCTCACGATGGCGAACGCGACCTCGTGCGTTGCGGGCTATTCGTGTTCGAACGAGGGCTCGGTGCGCGAATTCCAGCGCAAGACCACACAGTGGGACATGGGCAAGAATTTCGACCGCACCGGGGGCTTCGGCCCGTGGATGGTGACGGCAGACGAGCTGCCCGACGCCGGCAAGGGGCTGAAGATTCAATCGCGCCTCAACGGTACCGTGATGCAGAGCGACAACACCGACAACATGATGTTCCCGGTCGCCGAGATGCTGGTCTACGTCAGCCAGGGCATGACGCTCGAGCCGGGCGACATCATCTTCACCGGCACGCCATCGGGCGTGGGGCATGCGCGCAAGCCGCCCGTTTGGATGAAACAGGGCGACGTCTGCGAGATCGAGATCGAGGGGATCGGAGTGCTGCGCAACCCGATCGAGGACGAGGCGTAAGCGATCCCTACGCGACGCCCGCCAGAATCGCCACGCCTGCGAGCGCCATCGTGCCGCCCGCGATCTGCACGGCGCGGCGGCCGGCGGACTCGCCGAGCCTTGCGACCGTCAGCACGAGCAAGATGCCGACGCCGTGCAGGTGCGCGGTGGCGAGCAGGAAGCCCGCCGCGTAACGCGCGCCCGACGCATCGACCGGCATCTCGGCGCCATGCGCGTGCCCGTGGAAGATCGCGAAGAAGCCGACCAGCGCGATCGCGCCGAGCGTCGGCACGCTCATCCGCAGCGCGACCGCGAGGCCGACCACCACGACCGAGAGCGCGATGAGGGTTTCGACGAACGGCAGCCCGACGCCGCCCATGCCGAGAGCGCCGCCGAGGGCCATTGCGGCAACGAACGCCGCCGGCACAGACAAAAGCGCGCGCCCGCCGAGGTGCGCCGCGAACAGCCCGACCGCGACCATCGCCAGCACGTGGTCGAGCCCGCCGACCGGATGCAGGAAGCCGTGCGCAAAGCCGCCGGCATCGCCATGGCCGGTGTGAGCCAGCGCCGCAACAGGCACCGCGATGAGCAGCACGGCCGCGACCGCGGCGCGCCTGAAACTGGAAATCATGTGCAATCCTCGTCCAATCGCCCGGCAAAGCGATGCCGAATAAGACCGTTTGCCGTGCCCTGGAGCAAGCGATTTTGTCAGCCTCTGGAATGTTGTTAGATGGCGCGAAGCAAGCGCCAGCATGGGCACGGAAGGGCAGGATGCAGCAAGTCGTTCGCCCCGATATTGCAACGGCCGCACCCATGCCGGGCGCGCAGCCGATTCTGCTTGGCTTGATCGGCTCGCCGATCAAGAGCTCGGCCGCGCCCGCGATCCACGAGGCCGCGGCGCAAGCGCTGGGCCTCATCGCGCA
>JAXDNZ010000494.1:0-2985 GCA_034669185.1 Hyphomicrobiales bacterium | reverse complement strand
GCCGTCAGATAGAGCTTATGTGGTCGCGCGGCAATCGCCCCGGTTGCGATGCATGGCCGACCTCCTTAACGTTCGCGTCCCCGCCGGGATCGAAATGCCTTCCTCTCCAGTAACCGTCGCCGGCCGTTCGGCCGCGCTTAGCGGCATCGGCTTCATGCTGATCGCAGTCTTCCTGTTCGCACTCAACAGCGCGGCCGGAAAATGGCTGGTTGCGCGGTATCCGGTGGGCGAGTTCATGTTGATCCGCAGTTCCTTCACGCTGCTCCTCCTCAGCCCGTTTATCTGGCACGCCGGAAGGTCGGCCTTCGCCAAGGCTCCGCGGCCTCCTTTGCAGATTCTGCGCGTTGTCTTGGCGTCGCTCGAAGTCGCGATGTTCTTCTGGGCGGTGTCGTACCTGCCGCTCGCCGACACCACAACGTTCTATCTCGCAGGCCCAATTTACGTGACGGCGCTTTCGGTGCTGCTGCTCGGGGAGCGTGTCGGCTGGCGGCGCTGGAGCGCGGTCCTCGTCGGCTTTCTCGGGGTCGTGATCGCGCTGCGGCCATCGCCGTCCAGCTTCACGTTGCCCGCCCTGATCGCGCTTGGGGGAAGCGTGACCTACGCGCTGGTGATGATCACGACACGCATGCTGCGGCAGACCAACGACATCATGCTGATGACGACGTATTTCATTGGCGCCGTCGCATTTGGCCTTGCGACCTTGCCGTTCGGCTGGGTCGCGCCGGATGCCTATGATGTCCTCTGTCTCGCGGGAGTTGGCTTTGCCAATATTGTCGCGCAGTTCTGCGTCATTCGCTCACTCAAGCTCGCGTCCGCGAGCGTGGTGGTGCCCTACCAATACACTTTGATCGTCTGGTCCGTGGTGTTCGGGTGGCTGATGTTTGCCGAGCTGCCAGACGTTTACACGACCACGGGCGCGGCGATCATCGTGGCGGCCGGGCTTTACATCTTCTGGCGCGAACGTGTGACGTCGCGCAGCGCGCCGCGCACGGATGCGCCATGACGATGCGCCACAACGCCAGTGGGGTTGCGGCCGGGTGGGGGCCCCCCATGATCGAGCGGCCGAAGCCATGACCAGCGAGCCGCTCACCGCATCGCCCGCACGGTCCGCGATGCTCTCCGGCATCGGCCTGATGCTGCTCGGGATTTTCCTGTTCTGCTGCAACGACGCGCTGGGGAAATGGATCCTCGGCACCTATTCGGTCGCGCAGATGGTCCTGATCCGCAGCACCGTCGCGCTGCTGCTGCTGGCGCCCTTCATCTGGCGCGCGGGCTTCGCCGTGTTCGCAAGCGCGCCGCGGCCGGGGCTGCAAATCGCGCGCGTCATTCTCTCGACGCTCGAAGTCGTGATGTTCTTCTGGGCGGTGAGCTATCTGCCGCTCGCCGACACGGTGACGTTCTATCTCGCCAGCCCGATCTACGTGACGGCACTGTCAGCGCTGTTGCTCGGCGAGCGCGTCGGCTGGCGGCGCTGGAGCGCGGTGCTGTTCGGATTTTTGGGCGTCGTCATCGCGCTGCGGCCGTCCGCCGCGATGCTCACCTGGCCGGCACTGATCGCGCTCGCCGGCAGCTTCTTCTTTGCGCTGTTGATGATCACCACGCGGATGCTGCGCGGAACCGCCGACATCGTGCTGGTGACCGGACAGATCGGCACGACATTTCTTTTTGGTCTTGTCGCGGCGCCTTTCGCCTGGATTGCGCCGACGGCGATCGATGTCGGCCTGATGGCCATCCTTGGCGTCGTCGCGATGGTCGCGCTCGCCTGCGTCAACCGCTCGCTCAAGCTCGCGCCCGCGAGCGTGGTCGCGCCGTATCAATACACGATGATCGTGTGGGCGGTCGCGCTCGGCTACCTGGTGTTCGGCGACATGCCCGACACGGCGATGGCAATTGGCGCAGCCATCATCGTGACGGCAGGGCTTTACATCTTCTGGCGCGAGCAGGTCGTGGCGCCGCGCGATTCCATGATCGAACCGGTGGCGTAACTCCTACTCACCCCTAAAATGGCCTGTAACCTCGCTCGGTAAACGATGAGCCGCTTCGCACAAGTGTCCTCCGGCAGAAGGGATGCCTCCAATGGATCAGGGAACAACACACTATCGTCGGGACGGCGCCGTCGCCCACGTGCTCTTCGACCGGCCGCAGGCGCGCAATGCCATGACCTGGACCATGTACGAGGACCTTGTTTCCATCTGCCGGACGGTTAACGAGGACCCCGGACTGCGCGCGGTTACGTTTCGCGGCGCCGGCGGCAAGGCCTTCATCGCCGGGACCGACATCGCCCAGTTTCAGGATTTCAGCACCGGCGAGGATGGCATCGCCTACGAGCAGAAGGGCGATGCCATCATGGCAGCGATCGAAGCCATCCGCCTGCCGACGCTGGCGATCATCGACGGCTGGTGCGTCGGCGGCGGCCTTGCCATCGCGGCCTGCTGCGACTTGAGGATCGCTACGCCATCGGCGCAGTTCGGCGTGCCGATCGCCCGAACGCTCGGCAACTGTCTGTCGATTGCCAACTATACCCGGCTGATCAACGGTTTTGGCGTCAGCCGCGCCAAGCGCATCCTGCTGATGGCCGAGATGCTGACCGCGGCGGAAGCGCGCGACTGCGGTTTCCTGTCGGACGTGGTGGAGCCCGATGCGCTCGATGCCCGTGCAGCCGAGATCGTCGAGCGTCTGGTCGCCAATGCTCCCGTGACGATGCGGGTGAGCAAGCAAGCGATCGGCCGCATTCTTGGTTCGGGCGCCGTCGATGGCGACGATCTCATCCGCGAATGCTACGCAAGCGACGATTTTCATCACGGGGTCGAGTCGTTCGTTGCCAAGCGCAAGCCGGAGTGGGCTGGGCGTTGACGCCCGCGCGCATTCGGCTCCCGCAGCGACTCGTCGTCTCCGACTATCATCGTGGGGATTTCGGGTTCGCCGACACGCTGTCGGACGAATTCACGCGCGTTCTCGGCGGCGAACTAAGAAAGCGAACGACGT
>JAXDNZ010000493.1:0-4505 GCA_034669185.1 Hyphomicrobiales bacterium | reverse complement strand
GAAGTCGCGAAGGCGTCGTTCGCCCCGATGGGGCCGATGACCAAATTCGGCATCGGGCTCGAAGGCTCGGGCTCGCACTCGCCCGAACCTCCGAGCCATCCGAACGGCGCGCATGCGGTCGAGGTCGAGGTCGATCCGGAGACCGGGGAGGTGACGGTCGACCGCTACGTGATGGTGGACGATCTCGGGCAGGTGCTGAATCCGATGATCGTCAACGGCCAGCAGCACGGCGGCGTGGCGCAGGGCATCGGCCAGGCGCTCTACGAACACGCCATTTACGACCGCGACAGCGCACAGCTCGTCACCGGTAGCTTCATGGACTACGCGATGCCGCGTGCGGACATGCTGCCGCACTTCGAGATCGCGCTGGAAGAAGTGCCGTGCCTGACCAATCCGATCGGCGTGAAGGGCATCGGCGAATCCGGGACCATCGGGGCGCCGCCGGTCGTCATCAATGCGGTGATCGATGCGCTCAGCCCCCTCGGCATCGATCGCATCGATATGCCGGCAACGCCGAGCAAGGTCTGGCACGCGATCCACAAGGCTCGCAACAAGGCGGCGTAGGGCGCGCTCCGCTCTCTCCTTCACCCGCCCCCGTGGGGGGAGGTCGACGCGCGCAGCGCGTCGAGGTGGGGGGCGCGAGATCAACGCAAAATCGTGCCAGCCCCAACGCCTAACCCCTCCCCGCAAGGGGGAGGGAAACACACCGTCTTGGTGGCTCGGTACGGCGCGCCAGCTCGGTAATGACGAGCTACATCACTTGCTCCGTCGCGATTGCGCGGCAGTCCATCTCGTATTCGAGCCCGCGCACCGGCGGCCGGCAGTAGTGCCACGTGAGGCCGTCGCGCGCGGCGCCGCGGGCGACGATCTCGTCGGCGAGAAAGGGATGCAGGTCATGCACCGTGTAGACCTGAGTCGCAGTCGTATCGTTCCACGAGACGCCGAGCAGCCCGAGGCGGCGCTCCATCTCGCCGAGCACGTAGACGGCCTTCTCGGCGATTGCGTCCGGCGATGTTTCACCCGGCCGCACCGTGTGGTCGCGATAATTGCCCTTGCCCTCGAGCGCTTCTCCGCTGCCAGCCACCACGAAGGTCCGCATGGGCGATTGCGCCGGCGCCGTGAAGCAGAAGGCGTGGAACGCGGGCTCCGACGGCGGATCGGCCTCGGGGCAGACATTGCTGCGCGCCACCGGATTGGCATCGCCGTCGAACAAGCCCCAGCGGCGCAGGGTCCCGGCATAGATCTCGTTGAAGGTGCGAAAGCCGTCCTCGCTGAAGGGCGCGGGCGAGCGCAGTTCGCAAGCGCAGAACGCGGTGAGCGGGCGCCCGGCGTCGCCGATGATGCGTTCGATCCTCTTGAAGCCTTCAGCGAGCGGGAGCGGATGCTTGAAACGCATGCGCCGGATTTCGAACCCCTCAAGCGCGCCGACACCGCCCGAATACTGAAAGACCGCCGGGATATAGCGATAGCCGCCGGAGGCGAACTGGGATGTCGTCATGGCGTTCCATCTCGTTGCACGAATTCGCGGCACGCTGCGGGAAGACCCGCTTCTTGACAAGCCCGGAGGGCGGTCCGCACACTCAAACAAAACAAGCAGGCCGTTTGGCCGGTCAGGGAGGAATGGAATGCAGCGTTCAACCGCGACATTGTGCCTTGGGCTCGCCACCGCCGCATTGCTCGGCGCAAGTGCGCTGGCTCAGGACATCAAGATCGGCGCCATCTATGACCTGACCGGCCCGTTCGCGGGCGGCGGCTCCAAGCCTGCCTCGATCGGCAACAAGATCGCGATCGACATGATCAACGAGCGCGGCGGCGTGGAGGGTCACAAGATCGTCGGCATCTTCGTCGATGCGCAGTCGAAGATCGATGTCGCGATCAACGAGGCGGAACGGCTGCTCAATGAGCAGAAAGTCGACGTGCTGATGGGCGTCTACTCGAGCGCGCAATGTGTGCCGATGGCCGCGAAGGTCGACGCCGCCAAGAAATTCCTCTGGATGAACGTGTGCATCTCGTCCGCGGTGTTCAAGGACAAGAACCTGCAATACGTGTTCCGCCCGACGATCCATTCGGATCAGTACGGCGATGCGTCGTGCTCCTTCATCCGGGATTGGGCAAAGCCGAAGCTCAACAAGGAGGTGAAGGATATCAAGGTCGCGATCATCCACGAGGATGGGCCGTACGGTGTCGGCGTTGCGACGAGCAACGAGACCAAGTGCAAAGAGTTCGGCATGCAGGTCGTCCACAAGGAAGCCTATGCGGCGACCACGACCGACCTCTCCGCCATGGTCTCCAAGCTGCGTCGCGCGCAGCCCGACATCATCCTGCACACCGGCTACAACCCCGACATCACCCTGTTTCTGCGTCAGGCCAAGGAGGCGGGGCTGAAATTTTCTGCGCTGATCGGTCACGGCGCCGGATACAGCCAGATCGACAAGCTCTACGAGACCTTCAAGGACGACGTGAACTACCTGCTCGACGTCGATCCGGTGCCGGCGCAGCTCCTCGATGCGAAGTCGCTGAAACCCGGCCTCGGCGATCTCACCGCCGAAATGGTCAAGCGCTACAAGGCCGAGACCGGCGCCACCGAAGTGCCCCCGCACACCTCGATGGGCTTCAACAACACCTGGATCTTTCTCAACGACGTTTTGCCGCGCGCGATCAAGAAATACGGCGGGTACGACGCGGAGGCGCTGCGCAAGGCCGCGCTCGACACCGATATCCCGATCGGCGGCACCACGCAGGGCTATGGCGTGAAGTTCTTTCCCCCAGGCACGCCGATGGCGGGACAGAACGAGCGCTCCATCGCGGTGGTGATGCAGTTCGTGGACGGCAAGACCACGGTCGTATGGCCAAAGGAGATCAAGACCGCCGATCCGGTATTCCCGCTGCCGAAGGGGCATGCCTACGCGAAGTGATCCCTCCCCGCGAAGCGGGGAGGGTGGACGCGCGCGCAGCGCGCGGACGGGTGGGGTGTTGTATGAGGAATAACCCCACCCCGGCTCGCAGCGCTCGCCGACCCTCCCCTTTCAGGGGAGGGATGAAGCAAAAAACAGGACGATGCCCATGCCGATGCTCGGTGTGTCCGGCCTCACCAAGAGGTTCGGCGCTCTTCGGGCCGTGAACGACGTCTCCTTCGAGGTGAGCGAGGGCGAGATCCTCGGCCTCATCGGCCCGAACGGCTCGGGCAAGAGCACGACGTTCAACTGCATTGCCGGCCTGCATGTGCCGAGCGCAGGGCGCATCGCGTTCGAGAATGCGGACATCACCGGCCTGCGGCCGGACCGAATCTGCCACAGGGGCATCGGCCGCACGTTCCAGATCCCGCGCCCGTTCCGCAACCTGACGCTCCTCGAGAATGTGGCGCTGTCGGCCTATTTCGGGCAGCACCGCGCCGCGAGCCGGTCCGACTGCTGGCGTCTCGCCGAGGAGGCGCTGACGCTGGTCGGCCTGCCGGTCGATCCGCACGTCGCCATCGACGGGCTCGGTGCGGCGGCACTGAAAAAGCTCGAGCTTGCGCGCGCGCTCGCGACCCAGCCGCGCCTGCTGCTCGCCGACGAAAGTCTCAACGGTCTCGATCATGCTGAAATGGAGCAGGCCGCCGACATGCTCGGGCGCATCCGGCGCGAGAAGGGCATCACCATCGTGTGGGTCGAGCACATCATGGGCGTGCTGATGCGCGTGGTCGACCGGGTCGTGGTGCTCGACCACGGCGAGGTGATCTTCATTGGGCCGCCCAAGGAAGCGCAGGAGAACGCGCGCGTCGTCGAGGTGTATCTCGGGACGGAAGCGCATGCTTGAGCTGTCCGACATCGATGCCGGCTATGGCGGCTTCCAGGCACTGTTCGGCATATCGATGTCGGTGAAGGCCGGCGAAGCCGTGGCCGTCATCGGGTCGAACGGTGCCGGCAAGACCACGCTGCTGCGCGTGATTTCGGGACTGTTGCCGGCGTCGGGCGGCGCCATGACGATGGCCGGCGCGTCGCTGCGCGAGACGCCCGCGCACCGGATCATCGAGACCGGTATCGCGCACGTGCCGGAAGGGCGCCGGCTGTTTCCCCGGCTTTCGGTCGAGAACAATCTCAAGATCGGCGCCTTCATTCCGGCGGCGCGGCAGAAATTCACCGAACGCCTCGCCTTCGTCTACGACCTGTTTCCGCGCCTGAAGGAACGGCGCGCGCAGCTTGCCGGCACGCTCTCCGGGGGCGAGCAGCAGATGTGCGCAATCGCGCGCGCGCTGATGAGCGGGCCCAAGCTCGTCCTGCTCGACGAGCCGTCGATGGGGCTCGCGCCGGTCATCGTCGCGCAGGTGTTCGACCTGGTGCGGCGCATCCGCTCCGAGGGTTACACGGTGCTGATCGTCGAGCAGAACGTGCGCCAGGTGCTGAAGTTCGCCGACCGCGCCTACCTGCTCGAAACCGGGCGGATCAAAACGAGCGGCACCGCGCAGGAGCTGCTCGCGAGCGATGACATCCGCAAGGCGTATATGGGGATTTGATGATGCAGTG
>JAXDNZ010000492.1:0-9804 GCA_034669185.1 Hyphomicrobiales bacterium | reverse complement strand
CGCTTCGTCACCAACGCGTTGCAGCACGCCGCGCTCGCCGTCTCGGCTGGCCTCGCCGACGTGGTCGCGTGCGTGACCGCGGTGAGCTTCACGCGCGAGCGCGGGTTCCTCGGCGGGCCGGGCGATGTCGAAGGCAACCGCGAGGAAGGCGGCACGCACGGCGAAGTGCCGCCCTACGGGCTGACCGCGCCGGCCGGCGGCGCCGCGATCGCGATGCAGCGCTACATGCACCTTTATGGCGCGACCAGCGAGCAGCTCGCGGCCGTCCCGATCTCGATCCGGAAGCACGCGCTCGTCAATCCACGTGCGATCATGCGTCAGCCGCTGACGCTGGAGGCGCATCAGTCTGCCCGCATGGTGGTCGACCCGCTGCGGCTGTTCGATTGCTGCCTGATCAGCGACGGCGCCGCCGTCGTGCTGGTGACGCGCTCCGACCGCGCGCTCGATTGCAAGCAGAGGCCGGTGCACGTCGGCGGCATGCAGGGCACGCGCTCGGGCCGCGAGGAGTTCATCTTCGCGCCACGCGGGCTCGGCATCAATCAGCAGTCGGGCAAACGCTCATTCGCGCGTGAGCGCGACCTTGAGGTCTTCAAGCAGGGCGTCGCGCGTGAGGACGTGCAGGGTTTCTACACTTACGACGCATTCTCGCCGCTGGTGCTGTTCGCGCTCGAACGCTTCGGCTATTGCGGCGTCGGCGAGGCGGCGGCCTTCGTGCAGGACGGGCGCATCGCGCCGGGCGGCGCGTTGCCGGTGAACACCTCTGGAGGCCTGTTATCCGAGGCGCATGTCGCCGGATGGAATTCGATCTGCGAGATGGTGCGACAGTTGCGCGGCACGGCAGGCGCGAGCCAGATCGCCAAGGCCGAGGCGCTGCAATGGGGCACCGCCTGGGGCGACAGCGTGATCCTCACGCGGGAGGACGCATGAGCATTCACGAGAAACCGCGCCCGCGCATCGGGCCGGACACCGCACCATTCTGGAACGGCTGCCGCGCGCACCGGCTGCTGCTGCCGACCTGTTCGGCATGCGCCAAAGCGCATCTTCCGCCCGGTCCTGTGTGTCCGTTCTGCTTCGCCGACGCGATCGAATGGAAGCAGGCGAGCGGCCGCGGCGTCATCAGCACCTGGACGATGGTGCACAAGGCCTGGTTTCCCGCCTTCGCGGCAGAGACACCTTATAATGTGATCCAGGTCGAGCTCGACGAAGGGCCGCGGCTCACATCGAACGTCATCGGCGGCGCGAGGCCGCAGATCGGCCAGCGCGTCGCGATCGTGTTCGACGATGTCGACGCGGAGCTGACGATGCATCGCTTCCGCGCGGTTCAAGGCTGATAAAGCGGCTCGGGCAAACCCTTCACGCCGACATCGAGCGCGAGCAGGCCACCCGCATGGGGCTCGGCCGCGAGCTTGTCGGGCGCGAGCCGAAAGCGCGCCGTCGTCACATACATCGTGCGCAGATCGGCGCCGCCGAACGCGCAGGCAGTCGGACGGCTGACCGGCAGTCTGACCGTACGGTCGACCCGCCCGTCCGGCGCGTAGCGCACGAGACAGGCGCCATCGAAATGCGCACTCCACAGAAAGCCTTCCGCATCCGCCGATGCGCCGTCGGGGACACCCGCTCGGCCGCTCGTGTCGGCGAAGACGCGGCGCTTGCCGATCGCACCGGTCGCAATGTCGTAATCATAGGCGAAGATCGTGTGGACATGGCTGTCGGCGAAATACATCGTGCGATCGTCGGGGCTCCACGCGACGCCGTTCGACACCCAGATGCCGTCGTCGCAGGCCTCCACCCTGCCCTTGTCGATCCGATAGAGCTTCCCGCTCGCACGCTTCATCGTCTTGGTCATCGACCCGGCCCAGAAGCGGCCGCGGCTGTCGCACCGCCCGTCATTGAGGATGTTCTCCTCCGCGTTGTTCTCGGGGTCCGTGATGCGCTCGAACTCGCCATTGCGCGGGTCGTAGAGCGCAAAGCCGTTACGTCCCGCGATGACGAGCCCGCCGCCCGCGCTCGGCGCGAACGAGCCGAGCTTCTCCGGCGGCGTCCAGCTTTCGGTCCTGCCGCTCGCCGGATCGAGCCGATGAATCGCGGGCTTCAGCGCGTCGATCCAGTAGAGCGCCTGCTCGCTCTGGTGCCAGCGCGGCACCTCGCCGAGTACGTCCTGGGTGTTGGCGACGTACGTCACATCCATCGAAAGCCCCCACATTCACTCGTGGCGTGCGAAGAAGTCCGCCAACCGGTTCTTCTGCAGCTTGCCGGTGGTGGTCAGCGGCAACTCACTCTCGCTCACGAACCTCATGAGACGCGGCACCTTGTAGGCGGCGAGCTCGCGGCGGCAATGATCGGTCAATGCCGATTGATCCACCCTCTGGCCGTCATGCCGCACGATCACCGCGGCGATCACCTCGTCGCGGCGCTCGTCCGGAACGCCGGTGACGAATGCGAGTTTCACGGCGGGGTGCCGCAGCAGGATGTCCTCGACCTCGACCGGCGCGACGTTGATCCCGCCGGTCTTGATCATCTCCTTGATGCGGCCGCGGAAATACAGGTTGTCGTTATCGTCGAGAAAGCCGAGGTCCCCGGTCCTGAAATAGCCGTTGGCGTCGAACGCCTCGCGATTCTTGTCCTCATCCTTGTAGTAGCCGGTCGTCACGTAGCCTTTCAGGCGTATCTCACCGACCGCGCCCCGCGGCTGCTCCTGGCCGGTCTCCGGATCGATGATGCGCAGATCGACGCCGGGCAGCGGCTTGCCCACCGTTGCACACTTGAGGTCGAACGGATCGTCCGCGTCTGCCACTGTGCAATTACCGTAGGACTCGGTGAGGCCATAGATTGTCGAGAAGTTCGTCACGCCGAGATCGACGATGCGCTGAAGCTGCTCGGGCGTGCCAAGCGTGCCGCCACAGCGCAGAGAGGAAATGTCGTACTTTGCGCGGTCCGGATGCTCGGCAAGCGCCAGCACCATGTTCGGCATGCCGTAGAAGACGGTGCAGCGCTCTTCGCTGATGAGGCGCAGCGCTTCGCCCGGCTCGAAACTTTCCTGCAGCACCACGCAGCCGCCGTGGGTCATCAGGTTGAAGAGCGCGTTCTCGCAGCCGAGTCCCCAGAACAGCGACACCGCAAGCCACAGCCGGTCATGCTCGGTGACATGCATCCGCTCGCCGATGTGCCACATGTTCTCGATCAGCGCATAGTGCTGGAGCTGCACGCCCTTCGGCGTCGAGGTCGAGCCCGAGGTGTAGAGGATGTAGGCAATGTCCTTTGGATCGATTGCCGCGCTCGCGCGATCAATCGCCGTATCCTCGATGCTGCGGCCTCGTGCGAACACCTCGGCGAACGCGATCGAACCGCCATAGGCGCGCGGACCGACATGCACGATCCGCTTCATCAGCGGCAGCGATTGCGCCAACGGCTCGAGCTCCTCGAGCATCTTGAAGTAGTCGTACTTCAGATACTGATCGCTCGCGATCAGCATCACGGCGTCGGAGTGGGCAAGAATGTATTGCAGCTCGCGGCTGGTGACCCACGTGTTGACCGCCACCATGATGCCGCCGAGCAGGCAGATCGCGAGATCGGCGATGATCCATTCGGGCTTGTTGCCCATCAGTATCGCCACCTTGTCGCCGCGGCGAACGCCGAGCGCGTGCAAGCCCTTGGCGAACGCCCGCACCTCGTCGCGCAGCGTCGCGTAGGTGTAGCGCTGGCCCCCTCCGACGAGTGCCTCGTGCGCGGAGAAGCGCGTCGCGAGTTCGTCGAGCAGCGCCGGAATGGTCCGGCTCACGGGCATCGTCGGCATGATGCGATCTTGGCGGTGAATGGCCACAGAGCTGGCCGTGCCGGATTATGCGTCCGTCCCCCTCGCGTTCCAAGAGGAGGCCAGCCGCGGCAGCGGTTCGGGGACCAATCCGCGCGGACGGAAGAACAACACCAGGAGCAGACCGAGACCGACCAGGAACTCGCGCAATGCCGCGAGTTGCTCGGCGGATAACCAGGGCACGACGCCAATCAGGAAGCGTGTCGACTCAAGGAAAAACACGACGACGAATGCGCCGATGACGGCACCCGAGTTGTTGCCGATGCCGCCTGCCGTCAGCGCCAGGAAAATGTAGATCGTCAACAGCGGAACGTAGATTTCCGGCACGATGTAGCTTGAATAGTGCGCATAGAGCGCGCCCGCGAGGCCGGCGAGCGCCCCGCCGATCGCAAAGGCCTTCACCTTGAACGCGAGCACGTTCTTGCCGGCGAAGGCGGCGACCTGCGCATCCTCGCGGATTGCGCGCAACACGCGGCCGAAAGGCGAGCTGCGTACGCGCTCGACCACGAACCAAGCAATGCCGAGCACGAGAAGGCAGAACAGCAAGTAGGCGAGATTGAAATCGGAGCCGAGCGCGGACTTGAGCGGTTGGGGAATGCCGGAAACGCCGTCGGTCCCGCGCGTCAGCCAGATCTCGTTTTCGGCGACGATGCGCACGACCTCGGCAAAACCCAGCGTCACGATGGCAAGATAGTCGTCGCGCAGCCGCGCGATGCCGAGCGTAACCAGCGCGGCCATCAGCGCCGTGCCGGCCATGGCGGCCGCGAGGCCGAGCGCGATCGGCGCATGCGCATTCACCGTGAGCAGCGCCGAGACGTAGGCCCCAAAGGCGTAGAAGCCGACGATCCCGAGATTGACCATGCCGGCCATGCCCCACATCACGTTGAGGCCGAGCGCGAGGATCGCGTAGATCGCGCCGAAGGTTGCCATCGCGATGAGATAATTGGTCATGCGGCTCTCGCGCCGAGCAACCCCTGCGGGCGCAGCGTCAGGATGGTGAAGATGGCAAGGAACCCGACCGCGGACTTGTAGGTGGCAGGCAGCGCGAGCAACGACCACTCCTCCGCCAGGCCGATCGCCAGTCCACCGACCACCGCACCGGGGATGCTGCCCAGCCCGCCGACCACGGCGGCGGCGAACACCGAGAGGATCGTGCGGAACCCGACCAGCGGGTCGATCGCGGTATCGAGCCCCACCAGCATGCCGCCGATGCCGGCGAGCCCCATGCCGATCCCGATCGCGAGCCGCGCCATGCGGTCCGGGTCGATGCCCTTTGAATCCGCAAGCGTCGGATTGTCGGCGACTGCGCGCATCGCCTTGCCGCTGGTGGTAAGCATCAGGAAGACAAACAGCGTGGTCATCGCGACGCACGCGATGATGAAATTCTCCACCTGCTGCGGCCCGACATGCAGAAAGCCGAATGACCAATCGCGCCGCAACGGGATCGCATAGTCGCGCGGACGTCCGCCAAAGAAGAAGCGGATCGTGCTTTCGATCATCAGGTTGAGCGCAATCGAGGCGATCGCGAGCGTCAGCGCGCTGTAACCGCGCAGCGGCCGCAACGCGACATGATCGCTCGCGACGCCGATCGCGCCGGCGCCGACGAATGCGCCGATAATAGCGATCCAGGCCGGAAGCCCAATCCAGGCGTTGAGCATGTAGCCGGCGAATGCGCCGACCGCCATGTGGCCGGCCACCGAGAAATTCACGAAGCGCATCACTGCGAAGATCATCGTCAAACCGATGGCGGGCACCGCAAGAATGGCGCCCGCCATCAGGCCGTTCAGGGAGAGTTGGAGGAGCTTTTCCAAGTGGTTCTTCGATCCGCCGGCGTTGAACCGTTCTCCGCTCATGCCCGCGAAAGCGGGCATCCAGTTCTGGCCAAGCGCTGGGTCCCCGCTTTCGCGGGGACGAGCGGACGTTGCTCTAGCTCTTCACCTCGACGAGCTTTCCGTCTTTCACCTGCGTGGTGCGGAACGCGACCTCGATGATGTTGCCGATGTCGGAGAACTTGCAGGGGCCGGACGCGCCGGCATATTTGATCTCCTTACCGTCGGCGATGGCTTTCAGGCCGTCGAGCGCGTTGTCGACATGCATCGCGCTGTCATTGTTGGCGATCTTGCGAATGTTGTCGCGAATGCCGGTGCCGCTCGCGTCCTTCCCCTTGGCCATCGCGAGGATCGCCAGGTTGGCGTGGTCGTAGGCTTGGCAGATATAGGTGTCGAGCGTGTCGCGCTTCACCAGCGCCTTCAGTGAGGCGTAGGCCGCAGAGCCGCCGGCGGGCGCGGGCTCGGCAACGCCATACATGCCTTCGGCCGCTTCCTTGCCGGCGCCCTCGATGAAGGCCGGGGTCATTCCGAACGCGAAACCCATGACCTTGCCCTTGAAGTTGGCGCGGAACAGGTCCTTTGCCATCACGATGTTCTCGGCCTGATAGCCGCCCATCATCAGCAGGTCCGGATTCGCCCGCATCATCTCGTCGATCTCGGAGCGGAACGAGGTCTTCTTGCCGTCGAATATGATGCTCTGCACCTTCACGCCCTTCGGCTCGACGGTCTCGCGGATCGCCTTGAACACCGTCTCGGTGAACGGCGTCTGCGGCATCATGAGGTACAGGTTCTTCGCGTTCTGCGAGAGCGCAAAGCGGCCGAACTCCTTGCCCTGCAGCTCCGTGTGTGGCTGCGTCCGCACGAAATATCCCTGATGCGGGAGCGCGGCGATCGAGTCCGCCGCCGAAATGCCGAGCAGCATCACCTTGTTTTCCCAGCACAACGGCACGACCGCGCTGCCGACAGCCGAGGCCCACACGCTCATGATCGCCGCGACCTTGTCGACGTCGATCAGCTTGCGTGCCGCGCGCACGCCGGCCTCCGCGTTGGTCTGGTCGTCCTCGGCGAGGTATTCGAGCTTGCGGCCGAGCAATCCGCCCGCGCCGTTCACCTGATCGACGACGGCCTGATGCGCGACACGGCTGTTGGGCCCGAACGGCGAGCCCGAACCGGTGAGCGACACCAGCCCTGACAGCTTGATCGGGCCGGTTTGGCCGAAGCCCGGCGTGGCAACGACGAACGGCGCGGCGATCGCACCGGCGCCGGCCAGCAGCGCGGTGCGGCGCGTGACGAGAGAACGTATATGCGGCATGACTTTCCCCTGGTTTCTCGTGCCGGGATGATAGCAGCGATCAGCCGCCAAGGAATGCGCGCCGGACCTCCGCGTCCGCCGCCAGATCGCTGGCGCGCCCCTCCCGCGCATTCGAGCCGTCGACCAGCAGATAGCCGCGGTCCGCAATCTCCAATGCGTCGAGCGCATTCTGCTCGACCATAACGATGGTCATGCCTTCGGCGTGCAGGCTCCCGATCAAAGCCAACAGCTCCTGTGCCGCGGCAGGAGAAAGGCCGGCGGACGGCTCGTCGAGCAGCATTAGACGCGGCGCCGCCATCAGCGCCATCGCCATCGCGAGCACCTGGCGCTGACCACCGGAAAGCGTGCGCGCGTCATGCTTGCGGCGGTCGGCGAGAACGGGAAAGCGCGCGTAGACAGCCTGCAGCCGCTCCTTTGTGGCGCCGCGCTCCACATAGCCGCCCATCTCAAGGTTCGCCTCGATGGTCAGCGACGGGAACACGTTCGCCTCCTGCGGCACGAACGCGATGCCCT
The DNA here is from genome assembly GCA_034669185.1 of Hyphomicrobiales bacterium. GTDB lineage: Bacteria > Pseudomonadota > Alphaproteobacteria > Rhizobiales > Xanthobacteraceae > PALSA-894. The sequence goes on along the minus strand of JAXDNZ010000492.1, from coordinate 2,339 downwards.
GCCGGGTGATCTCGCGCGGTTTCAGTCCGCCGATCGGCTTGCCCTCGAAGACGACCGTTCCCTCGCGGGGCTTGAGAACGCCCGCGATCGATTTGAGCAGCGTCGACTTGCCGGCGCCATTGGGACCGATCAGCACCACCAGCTCGCGCTCCGCGACCGCAATGCCGACACCTTTCAGCACCTCGTCATGAGCCCCGTATCCGGCGATGACGTTGGTGACCGAGAGCATCACGCGCGATGCCCCATGTAGGCTTCCTGCACGCGGCGATCTGCGCGCAAGTCGGCAAACCGGCCTTCGACGAACCGCTTTCCCTGCACAAGCACCACGACGTGATCGCACAGCGCCGCGACGAGTCCCATGTTGTGCTCGATGATCAGGAACGTAATGCCGCGCGCCTTCAGCGTCAGGATGTGCTCGCCGAGCTTTTTCGCGAGCGTCGGATTGATGCCCGCGGCGGGCTCGTCGAGCATGATCAGCTTCGGCTCGGCCATCAATGCGCGGCCAAGCTCGAGCAATTTCTTCTGCCCGCCCGAGAGATCGATCGCACGATTGTCCCCGACCTGAAGCAGGTTGAGTTCACGCGCGACCTCGATTGCCCGCGTGCGCAGCTCTTCCTCGCGCGCGCGCGCCGCTTGGGTGCGCAACACGGCGGCGCAAAACGTCTCGCCCGGCTGGTGCTTGCCATACAGCATCAGGTTCTCGATCACGGTGAGCTGCGCCAGACCGCGCGCGATCTGGAACGTGCGCGAGAGGCCGACGTCCGCAAGCCTGTCGGGCCGCCAGCCGGTGACGTCGATGCCGTCAAACGTCACGGCGCCGCCGTTCGGGCGCAAAGCGCCGGTGACGGCGTTGAACAGCGTGGTCTTGCCGGCGCCATTCGGCCCGATCAGCCCGGTGATGCGGCCTTGCTCGACGGAGAGGTCCGCGCCGTCGAGCGCAGTGACGCCCCCGAACCGCCGTCGCAGACCCTTCACTTCAAGCAGCGCCATGAACTCTCCGCGCTCTCCGCTCATGCCCGCGAAAGCGGGCATCCAGCACTTTGCCAAGAACTGGGTCCCCGCTTTCGCGGGGACGAGCGGAAGAAACTCTAACCTCTATTCCCGCCAAACGATTGCACGAACAGATTGCCTGCAGCGATCCGGTCGTGGCTGAACTGGCGGAAGTCCTCGGCGACTTTTCCGGTCAGCAGCCAGTCCGCCAGTTCGCGTCCGATGGCCGGCGCGATCTTGAAGCCATGGCCGCTGCCGCCGCAGAAATCGGCGTATCCGGCGAGACTCGCGCGCGGTCCGACGAACGGATACCAGTCCGGCGTCACGTCATAGAGCGCCGCATAGGCTTCGATGAGCTTCATGCCGGAGAAGGCCGGGAAGCGGCGTTCCGTGCGCGTCTGCACATCGCGGATGAAATCGTCGTCCGCGCTGGATTTGAAATTGTAAGGATCGACGTCGTGGTATTCTTTCGGAAAGCCGCGCCCGACGACGAAACGCCCCTGCCCGAGCGGCCGATAATAGCAGGCGTCGACGCCCATCGAGATCGAGACCTTCGGGACCGCGCGCCCGGGCAGCACCTGCCACACGGTATCCTGCTCGCGCACCGCGCGAAGCGGCAGCGTCAGCCCGGCGCTCTCGGCGAGCGGCTTTGCCCACGGACCCGCGGCGTTGACCACGTTGTTGGCGCCGACCTCGCCGCTGTCGAGCTCGACGCCCGTGACGCGATCGCCCTGCCGCAGCAGACGCCGTGCCGGCGTGCGAGCGCGGAACTCGCCGCCTGCACTCTTGAACGCCTCGACGTAAGCTTCCGTCGCCCGCACCGGATCGGCGCAGCCGCCGTGGGGCTCATAGACGATGCCGGCGATGCCTTCAGGATTGATCTCGGGCAAATGCTGCGGAAAGCCCGGCCCGTCCGACCATTCGTTGACGATGCCGAGGCTCTTCTGCATCGCGACATTCTTCTTCGCGCCTTCGAGCATCTCCTGCGAGACCACGAAGCAGTAGCCGTCCTGTACAAAGCCCGCGTCGCGACCGAGCTGATCTCTGGCGTTCGCGAACATCGAAATGCTGGCGCTCGCAAGCCGCACCAGCAGCGGCGTCGAATAGCTCTGCCGGATGATCGCTGCGCTTTTGCCCGTGCCACCGCTCGCCGCTTCGCCCCGCTCGATCAGCAGCGTCTTCGCGCCGGCCTTGCGCAGATGATAAGCGGTCGCGGCGCCGCTGATGCCCGCGCCGATGACGATTGCGTCGTAGGTCACGCTTTATCCTTTGGATCGACGCTGTAGTTCCTCTTGATGAACGCGCGGCTGAATTTGCCCGAGACCAAGTCGTTCTCGATCGCGACCTTG
>JAXDNZ010000491.1:0-5118 GCA_034669185.1 Hyphomicrobiales bacterium | reverse complement strand
CGATCTGAAGGAACTGATCACCATCGTCGGCCGCGCGCTCTCCGAGCCGAAAGAGCGGGTGCGCGAGCAGCCCAAGGTCGAGGACCTGGGTGCCATCCCGCTGATCGGGCGCTCGCCGGCAATGCAGGAAATCTATCGTTTTGTCGCGCGGCTGATGCAGACCGATCTGACGGTCATGATTACCGGCGAGTCCGGCACCGGCAAGGAACTGGTCGCGCGCGCGCTGCATGATTACGGCAAGCGCCGCGCCGGACCGTTTGTCGCCATCAACATGGCGGCGATTCCGCGCGACCTCGTCGAATCGGAGCTGTTCGGCCACGAGAAGGGCGCCTTCACCGGCGCCAACACGCGCTCGTCCGGGCGCTTCGAGCAGGCCGAAGGCGGCACGCTGTTCCTCGACGAGATCGGCGACATGCCGATGGAGGCGCAGACGCGGCTCCTGCGAGTGCTGCAGCAGGGCGAATACACGACGGTCGGCGGCCGCACGCCGATCAAGTCCGACGTGCGTATCGTGGCGGCGACCAACAAGGATCTGCGCATCCTGATCCAGCAGGGGCTGTTCCGCGAGGACCTGTTCTTCCGCCTCAACGTCGTGCCGCTGCGCCTGCCGCCGCTGCGCGAGCGCGCCGAGGACGTGCCCGACCTGATGCGCCACTTCTTCACGCTGGCCGAGCGTGAAGGGCTGCCGCCGAAACAGATCGATCAGGCGGCGCTCGACCGGCTCAAGCGCTACCGCTGGCCGGGCAACGTGCGCGAACTGGAGAATCTCGCACGCCGGCTCGCCGCGCTCTACCCGCAGGAGGTGATCACCTCGGCGGTGATCGATTCCGAGCTGACCCAGCCGGCGATCTCGGCGCCCGGCGACGAGGAGCGCTCCGAGGATACCCTCGCCGGCGCGATGGAGCGCCATCTCACGCGCTATTTCTCGGACTTCGGAGACCACCTGCCGCCGCCCGGTCTCTATCACCGCATCCTGCGCGAGGTGGAACAGCCGCTGCTTTCCGCCGCGCTGGCAGCGACCCGCGGCAACCAGATCCGCGCGGCCGATCTGCTCGGGGTCAATCGCAACACGCTGCGGAAAAAAATCCGCGACCTCGACATTCAGGTGATCCGCACCAGCGGCTGACGCGCGTCCCGAGGGGCCGAAAAAAAATCGCGCCCCGCTTTTGTCGCAATCCGGCAACATTGTTGTATAAATACATCAATGTCCCGGCGCATGATCGCGCCCGGGAGCCGCAGTGATCGAGAATTCGGGTCCAGTCCGTATCAATGACAAGCGCCGACGACGCCGCAATCACGGATTCCGCCGCCGGTGCTGCCGCGCCGCGGCTGTCGCGCATTCTCGGTCCGGTCGCGGTCGCACTCGCGCTCCTGTCAGCGGCGGTGACCTTCGCGGTCCTTGCGGGCCTCACGCCTCTGGCACCGACGCATCAGGTCGTGGTCACGGTGCTGGCGATCGACGCGGTCGCGGCGTTGCTGCTTGTCCTCGTCATCGGGCGTGAGGTTTGGCTGATCGTGCAGGCGCGCCGGCGCGGACGCGCGGGGGCGCGGCTGCACGTGCGCATCATCGCGTTGTTTTCCATCGTCGCGGCCGTGCCGACGATTCTGGTGGCCCTTGTCGCCACCGTCACCCTCGACCGCGGCCTTGCGCCTTGGTTCTCGACGCGTATCCAGGCCGTCATCGCGAATTCGCAGATGGTCGCGCAGGCCTATTTCAACGAGCACGCCGCGCTCTTGCGCAGCGAGCTGGCCGCGATGGCGATCGATGTCGCCCGCGCCAAGCCGCTGTTCGATCAGGATCGCGATCGTTTCCGCCAGTTCCTCAACGCGCAGGCGCAGGTGCGCGGCCTGCCGCTCACGCTGATCGTGCACAACGATCTGACCGTGATCGAGCGGGCCGGCGACAAGGAGTTTCAGCCGCCGACCGCGACCGGCGCGCTCGCGAACGTCGGCGACCAGGAGCCGCAGGTCGCACTGTTTCCGGAGTCCAAGACCGCCGCGGGTGTGATCAAGCTGCGCGGCTATGACGATGCTTATCTCTATGTTGCGCGGCCGCTCGATCCGCGCATCATCGACCAGCTCCAGGCGACGCAGGACAGCGTCGCCGAATTCGCCAACCTCGAACAACGCCGCGTCGGCGTGCAGGTCGCCTTCGCGCTGATGTACACGGTGATCGGCCTGATCGTGCTGCTCTCGGCGGTATGGATCGGGATCAATTTCGCCAACCGGCTGGTCGCGCCGATCCGCCGCCTGATCGGCGCCGCCAATCTCGTGTCGACCGGGAATTTGTACGTGCAGGTGCCGGTGCGGCGCGGGGAGGGCGACCTCTCTCACCTCGGCGAGACGTTCAACAAGATGACGAACGAGCTGCGCACGCAACGCGACGACCTGATGCGCGCGCGCGACCTGATGGATACGCGCCGTCGCTTCACCGAGGCCGTGCTCGCCGGCGCGAGCGCCGGCATCATCGGCGTCGACGCCAAAGGCTGCATCAGCATCCTCAACCGGTCGGCCGAGAAGCTGATCGGGCAAGGCGAGGCCGAAGCGCATGGCCGCCGTCTGGTCGAGGTTATGCCCGAGCTCGGCCTGCTGTTCGAGGAAGCGCGCTCGGACCTGCATCGGCTGGTGCAGGGCGAGATCACGATCAATCGCAACATGCACGACCGCAACCTCTCGGTACGCGTCACCACCGAGCAGTCCGGCAGCGACGAGCACGGCTACGTCGTGACGCTCGACGACATCACCGACCTCGTCAGCGCGCAACGCACCTCGGCCTGGGCCGACGTCGCGCGCCGCATCGCTCATGAGATCAAGAACCCGCTCACGCCGATTCAGCTTTCCGCCGAGCGGCTGAAGCGCAAATATGGCCGCGTGATCACCGAGGACCGTGCCGTGTTCGACCAGTGCACCGATACGATCGTGCGTCAGGTCGACGACATCAAGCGCATGGTCGACGAGTTCTCACGCTTCGCGCGCATGCCCAAGCCGCAGATGACGAACGAGGACGTGGCCGATGTCGTGCGCCAGGTCGTGTTCCTGATGCGCGTCGGATACCCGGATATCGACATCGAGGTCTCGACCGAGAAAGAGCACATGCCGGCAAGGATCGACCGCCGGCTGATCTCGCAAGGTCTCACCAACATCATCAAGAATGCCACCGAGGCGATCGCCGCCGTGCCGGCGGAGGACATCGGGCGCGGCCGCATCCGCGTCTCGGCCGAGCGCGCCGGCGGCGATATCGTGATCGACGTGATCGATAACGGCACGGGACTGCCGAAAGAGAACCGCAACCGGCTGCTCGAGCCCTATGTGACGACGCGCGAGAAAGGCACCGGCCTCGGTCTCGCCATCGTCGGCCGCATCCTTGAGGAACACGGCGGCCGGATTGAACTTGCCGATGCGCCGGACGTCATCAAGGGTGGGCGCGGCGCGTGGGTGAGATTGCGTTTTGCCGCGGCGAGCGTGGAAGGCGCGGCGCCGGATTCAGAGCAGCCGGTATTGGCTGCGGCGGGTGAGCGATAGTCATGGCAGCATCCGACATCCTGATCGTCGACGACGAGGCGGACATCCGCGAGCTGGTCGCGGGCATCCTGCAGGACGAAGGCTTCGAGACGCGCACCGCGCGCGACAGCGACACGGCGCTCGGTGCGCTCTCTGCGCGCCGGCCCAACCTTCTGTTTCTCGACATCTGGCTGCAGGGCAGCAACCTCGACGGGTTGCAGCTGCTCGACAGCGTGAAGCAGCAGCATCCCGACCTGCCCGTGGTGATGATCTCGGGCCACGGCAACATCGAGACCGCGGTCTCCGCGATCAAGCGCGGTGCCTACGACTTCATCGAGAAGCCGTTCAAGGCCGACCGCCTGGTGCTGGTCGCAAACCGCGCGCTCGAAACCTCGCGGCTCAAGCGCGAGGTCAAGGAACTGAAAGCGCTTGGGAGTGTGCCGACGAGCCTGGTCGGCAAATCGCCGACGATCAATCACCTGCGCCAGGTGATCGAGAAGGTGTCGCCCACCAACAGCCGCATCTTGATCGTCGGCCCGTCCGGGGCGGGCAAGGAATTGGCCGCGCGCACGATCCATCAGGCCTCCGGCCGCGCGCAGGGGCCGTTCGTCGTCATCAACGCCGCCGCGATCACGCCGGAGCGGATGGAGACCGAGCTGTTTGGTGTCGAGGCGTCGAACGGATCGAGCAGCCGGCAGGTCGGCGCGCTTGAAGAGGCGCATAACGGGACACTGTTCATCGACGAGATCGCCGACATGCCGCGCGAGACGCAGAACAAGATCCTGCGCGTGCTGGTCGACCAGACGTTCCAGCGCGTCGGCGGCGCCGCCAAGGTGGATGTGGACGTGCGCATCATCTCGTCGACTGCGCGCAACATCGAGGCCGAGATCGCCGGCGGGCGCTTCCGCGAGGACCTCTATCACCGCCTTTCGGTGGTGCCGATCCGCGTGCCGCCGCTCGCCGAGCGGCGCGAGGATATTGCGCCGCTGATCGACCATTTCATGGACCAGATCTCGCAGGCGACCGGCTTGCCGAAACGCCGCATCGGCGAGGATGCGATGGCGGTGCTGCAATCGCACGACTGGCCGGGAAACGTCCGGCAGCTGCGCAACAACGTCGAGCGGCTGATGATCCTAGCCGGCGGCGAGGCGGAAGCCGTGATCTCGGCCTCGATGCTGCCGCAGGATGTCGGCGCGATGGTGCCGAGCATGCCGAACGGCAACGGTGGCGAGCACCTGATGGGGCTGCCGCTGCGCGACGCGCGCGAGATGTTCGAGCGCGAATATCTTCGGGCGCAGATCAACCGCTTCGGCGGCAACATTTCGCGCACCGCCGAGTTCGTCGGCATGGAGCGCTCGGCGCTGCATAGGAAGCTCAAGGCGCTGGGGATCGGGTAGCGTGTTGGGGTAGGGTGGGTTAGCGCGGAGCGCGTAACCCACCATGTCACGTGGTGGGTTACGCTCGCTGACCGCTAACCTACCCTGCAAGGAGCCTGCCGTGTCGCGCATCGCCTACGTCAACGGCCGTTATCTCCCGCACCGCGCCGCTAGCGTGCACGTGGAGGATCGCGGCTACCAGTTCGCCGACGGCGTCTACGAGGTGTGTGAGGTGAGGGGC
>JAXDNZ010000490.1:0-9935 GCA_034669185.1 Hyphomicrobiales bacterium | reverse complement strand
CCGGCGATCGCCGGTCCACTTGGCGGTCCACATTATGAGATGAACGGACCGCAATTGGTCGCGCCGCAGATCGTTGCGTCGCAAGCTCCGCGCTATGCGGCGGCGCCGCGCAGCAACATGGGCGGCGGCTTCGTCGAGTTCCTGTTCGGCGACGGGCCCGCGCCGCGGCGTCAGGTCTATGCGCCGGGGCAGAGCCTCAACCCGCAAGGCTCGATCTTCACCCAGCCGGGTGAGCCGCAGCGCCAGCCACTCCATCCGATGTTCCTGCCGCAGACCGTGTCCTATGACGGCCACGAGCCGCCCGGGACGATCATCGTTGACACGCCGCGGCGCTTTCTCTTTCTGGTCGAGGGCGACGGCAAGGCGCGGCGCTACGGCATCGGCGTCGGCAAGCCGGGCTTCGCGTGGGCCGGTGTGAAAAACATCACCCGCAAGGCCGAGTGGCCAGACTGGGTGCCGCCGCCCGAAATGCTCCAGCGCCGCCCTGAGCTGCCGCGTCATATGGCGGGCGGTCCGGACAATCCGCTTGGCGCGCGCGCGATGTACCTCGGCTCGTCGCTCTATCGTATCCACGGCTCGAACGAGCCCTGGACCATCGGTCAGGCGGTTTCCTCCGGCTGCATCCGCATGCGCAACGAGGACGTGATCGACCTCTACGGGCGTGTGAAGATCGGCACGAAGGTCGTGGTGATCTGACCGACTCTTCGGCTCGATAAGGCCGTCGCGGCGGGCGCGGCGGCCTTTTTCCTTTTGTGCCAGAGGCTTATGAGTCTGCTGCGACGTTCAGTCGCGGTTCGTATCGTGGACCGATTTTGCCTGCGGGGCGCGGACCGGAGGAACGACATGACCCGGATCCCGCCGCGATCTCCGCGGCGGCTGGTTTCGTTTGGCGCCCCGCGCTAGCGTCGCCTCGAGCGAGGGGAAACGCATGTTCCGATTTCTCGGCGCGCTGCTTGCCGCGTTCCTGTTCGCCAGCGCGTCCGCGTCCGCGCAGGATTACCCGGCCCGCACGATCCGCATGGTGGTCGCCTTCCCGGCCGGCGGCCCGACCGACTTCGTCGCGCGCCTGCTCGCCGACAAGCTCAAGACGATCCTCGGCCAGTCCGTCATCATCGAGAACAAGCCCGGCGCCAACGCGGCAATCGGCGCGGATTACGTCGCGAAGTCGGAACCCGACGGCTACACGCTGTTCTTCACGACCAGCAGCGCGGTCGCGATCAATCCGCGCCTGCGCGCCGACCTGCCCTACGATCCGGTGCGCGACTTCGCTCCGGTGACACGCCTCGTGTTCACCCGCGAGGTGCTGGTCGTCGCCGCCAACGCGCCGGTCAAGACCGCGAGGGAATTGGTCGAGCTCGCCAGAGCCCGGAATGGCGGCCTGCCGATGGCGTCGACCGGCGTCGGCAGCCTGCCGCATCTTGCGCTCGAGCTGTTCCAGCAATCCGCTGGCATCAAGGTCGTGCACGTGCCCTATCGCGGCGCCGCGCCCGCCGTCACGGACATCATCGGCGGGCAGGTGATGGGCGGCTTCCTGGATCTGCCTGTCGTCATGCCGCAGGTCATCGGCGGAACGCTGCGCGTGCTCGGCACCGGCTCGGCAAAGCGCGACGAGGCATTGCCAGACGTGCCGACGCTCGACGAGCAGGGCTATCGCGAGGTCTATGCCGACAACTGGTACGCGCTGTTTGCCCCCGCGCGCACGCCGCCGGCCGTCATCGCCAAGCTCAACGGCGCGTACGCGGCCGCGCTGAACGACGCCGAGGTCGCCCGCAAGCTGCTTGCGGTCGGCGCGATCCCGGCGCCGAGCACGCCGGAGGAGCTCACCGAGCTTCTGAAGGCCGAACTGACGCGCTGGGGCAAGATCATCCGCGAGCGCGGGATCCGCACCGACTAGCTATTTCGGCCGGTACACGCCTGTCTGCGGATCGCGCTCGAGCTTGCGCGCGGCTGCGCGCTCGTCGGCCCGCGCAGGGCTGGGATCGGGATGCAGCTCGGCATTGATGCGGCGCGCCTCGCGCATGAGCCAGCGGCCGCCGGCGATCGCTCCGATCGCACCCACCATCCACAAGATCACCGGCGGCATGATCGCCTCTTACGTCACAATCCGTAGCGCGCCCACATGGCGCGTGCCTCGAGCGTCGAGACGATCTCGTCCCCTATCCCCGGCCGGTCGAGGAGGCCGTCGAGGCTTCCGGCGACACCCGGCGTCGTGCGGCCGAACAGCGACCGTGCCGGCGCAACCAGCGGCATCTCGACTTTGTCGCCGTAACGTTCGCGCAATGTCGCGCGGACGTCACCGATCCGGTCGACCAGACCGTACTCCATGCCCTTGCGGGCCGCCCAGTACTCCCCAGAGAACAAGGCCGAATCCGGGCCGCGCAGCTTCGTGGTGCGGCGCGATTTCACCAGGTCGATGAAGCTCGCGTGGATATCCTCCTGGATCGCCTTGAGGCGCTCCACATGCTCGGGGTTCTCGGGGAGAAACGGATCGAGCATCGCCTTGTTGATGCCGGACGTGTAGATGCGCCGCTCCACGCCGATTTTCTCGATCAATTTCGAGAATCCGAACGACGCGCCGATCACGCCGATCGAACCGACGATCGAGGACGGGTCGGCGACGATCTCGTCGGCCGCGCACGCGATCATGTAGCCGCCCGAAGCTGCGACATCTTCGACGAAGGCGATCACCGGCCGCTCGTTCTCGGCCGAAAGCTGGCGGATGCGGTTGTAGACGAGGTGCGATTGTACCGCAGAGCCGCCGGGTGAGTTGATCACCAGCGCCACCGCGCGGCCGTGCCGCCACGTGAAAGCGCGCTCCAGCACCTTGGCGACCGAGGATAGCGTGATACCGGGCCGCAGCGGCGTGGAAAAACCGATCACGCCGGTGAGGCGCACCACCGGCACGACCGGAATATCGCCGCGAAACCGGCGTGGCAGCACCGGAAGCAGGGCCTTGAAGCAGCGTTGCAGGATGTTCATGTCACTCATCGCGCGGTGATAGGCCGCAAGCGCCCAAGGCTCAAGCGGAAGGCCTGCGGCTAGCACTTCGTTAACCGCGTCCGGAGTAGGAACACCGCAGGGACGAATTCGTTGTTGTGAGCCGGTAGGGGACTGCCAAATGAAACTCTATCTGCTTTATCTTGTGATGCTGTCGATCGCGCTGTTCGCGCATCTGGGCGCGCGTCAGGCGACGGAGACCGACGTTTCGCCGGTCTGACATCACGCGCGCAGGAGCGGCAAAGCCGCGCCGTGCCGCAGAACAGCCTCGGCGTCCGCCGTCGGGCCGCCCTCCGCGTCATTGAGCGTCAATCCGGGTAGGAGCGCCAGCGGCGCATGGCTGCCCTTGATCCCCGTCACGAGAATGCGGATCGCGGCCGCATCGGGCCGAGGATAGACCGGTAAGACATTGATTCCGCCGAAGCCGCGGCCGAGCGCCGCAAGCACATCGGCAAGACCGTCCGCGCGCCAGATCAGCGTCAGCGTACCCGACGCGCCGAGCAGCCAACCCGCACGGCGAACCCAGACGTCGAGCGTTTCGCGCGCGGCGACATGCGCCAAGCGCCGGCCGGCATCCGGCGACGCCTTCTGCCGCGTCGAATCGTTGAATGGCGGGTTCATCAGCACGCGCTGCGCGCTCCCGGGGACAAGTCCGGCGGCCGCGAACGCGCGGGCGGGGGCCGCGACATCCAGCACGATCGCGCGCACCCGCTCGGCCAGGCGATTGACCTCGATGTTGTGCTGAGCCAGCGCGACCAACGGCTCGACCACGTCGATCAGACTGCAGCGCAGCCCGACAACACGGCTGGCGAGGGCAAGCGCAGCGCCGCCGACTCCGGCACCGATCTCGATCGCAGTTTCGCCCGCTTTCGCCGGCGTCGCGGCCGCCAGCAGCACCGCATCGTGCCCGACCCGGTGGCCGCGCCTCGGCTGCCGCAGCGTCAGCGCGCCGCCGAGGATCTTGTCCTCGGTGAAATCGCTATCCGCCATCGGGGCGCAGCTCGTGACCGAGCCCCGCCTCCTGCAGCAGCTTGCGGGCGCGATCGACCCGGCCCTCGTCGACCAGGACGCGCCGGGGCAGCATGCCGAGCGAGCCTTCCAGCACACTCATGTTCTGGTCCAGCACGACATACGCGATGTTGGCGCCGCGCAGCAGCGCTTCGATTGCCGAGATCAGCACGATGTCGTTGGTCCGCACCAGTTCGCGCATATTATCCTCTAGTGTCCGGCCGGCTCGCCGGGCGCGGCGTGGCGCAGATAGGCGAGCAGCTTCGCCTCGCGCCGTCCGCGCGTCACCGTGTCGAGGATGAGGCCGCAGGCGATCGACAGCAAGGCCGACAGCATCAGGCCCGTGGACAGGACCGCGGTCGGGAAGCGCGGCACGAGGCCTTCTTCCAGGTAGGTGATGAAGAGCGGGATCGCGAGCCCGATCGCGATCGCCGCGAGCGCGATCCCGAAGGCCGAGAACAGCGCCAGCGGCCGCTCCGAGCGATAGACCTTCAGGATCGTCAGCAGGATACGAAAGCCGTCGCGCCAGGTGTTGAGCTTGGAGGCGGAACCCGCGGGCCGCGCGTAGTAGGGTGTGTGCACCTCGGCAACCGGCATTTCCAGTTCCAGCGCATGGATCGTGAGCTCGGTCTCGATCTCGAAGCCGCCGGAGAGAATGGGAAAGGATTTCACGAAGCGGCGCGAGAAGGCACGATAGCCCGAGAGCATGTCGGTGAACGACTGCCCGAAAATGTGCGTCACGAAGCCGGTAAGCAGCCGGTTGCCGGTGCGATGACCCGGCCGGTAGGCGGCTTCCTCGCGGTCGACGCGCACCCCGAGCACCATGTCGAGCGGGCCTTCGATGAGCCGCGCGATCATCTCGCGCGCGCTCGGCGCATCGTAGGTCGCGTCGCCGTCGACCAGCACATACACGTCGGCATCGATATCGGCGAACATGCGCCGTACCACGTAGCCCTTGCCCTGGTGGGTCTCGCGCCGCACCACCGCGCCGGCCGCGCGTGCCGTCTCCGTGGTGTTGTCGGTCGAGTTGTTGTCATAGACGTAGACAACGGCGCCGGGCAGCGCTGCGCGGAAAGCCGCCACCACGCCGGCGATCGTCGCCGCCTCGTTGTAGCAGGGCACGAGCACCGCGACGCGATGGCGCGCAGCCGAGCGCGCTGAAACATCCGCATCCGCGCCGGCATCCGTGGTCGGCATGGTTAAGGCCCCGTCGCGACAGCAAAAAGCGCCGAATCGATGACTCGGCGGCCAAGCCGTGCTCTTGCCGCTCAACAATAGCGTTTCTATGCTCGCGCGTCCTCATCCCCGGAGTTTCGTGTGGCCGTCGTCATCCCGTTTGAAAGCCAGCCCCCGGCATCGATCGACCGCCTGGTCGACCTCGTCACGGCCGACATGGACCGCGTCAATACGACGATCCTGTCGCGCACCGGCTCCGAGGTCACGATGATCCCCGAGGTCGCGAACCACCTGATCAATTCGGGCGGCAAGCGCCTGCGGCCGATGCTGACGCTGGCGATGGCGCAGCTTGCCGGCTACGGCGGCGACGGTCACGTGAAGCTCGCCGCCGCGGTCGAATTCATGCACACCGCGACGCTGCTGCATGACGACGTTGTCGACGAGAGCGAACTGCGCCGCGGCCGCTTGGCCGCTCGCATGCTGTGGGGCAACGAGGCGAGCGTGCTGGTCGGGGATTTCCTTCTGGGCCAGGCGTTCAAGATGATGGTCGAGGTCGGCTCGCTGCGTGCGCTCGAAATCCTCGCGCAGGCCGCCGCCGTGATCGCCGAGGGCGAGGTGATGCAGCTCGGCGCCGCCAAGAACACCGCGACCACCGAGGATGAATATCTGGCGGTGATCCGCGCCAAGACCGCGGAGCTGTTCGCGGCCGCCTGCGAGGTCGGTCCCGCGATCGCCGGCCGCTCGAAGGACGAGCAGGCCGCGTGCCGCTCCTACGGCATGAACCTCGGCATCGCGTTCCAACTGGTGGACGACGCACTCGACTACGGCGGCAAGGCCGCCAAGCTCGGCAAGAATGTCGGCGACGATTTCCGCGACGGCAAGATCACGCTTCCTGTCGTGCTCTCGTTCCGCCGCGGCTCGGATTCAGAGCGCCGGTTCTGGCGCCGCACGCTCGAGGACGGCGACGCGACCGACCACGATCTGGAGACCGCGGTGTCGCTCATGACCAAGCACCGCGCGCTGGAGGACACGATCAAGCGCGCGCGTCACTACGGCGCGATCGCCAAGGACGCGCTCGCATTCTTTCCCGATTCGACCATGAAGGACGTGCTGGTGGAGGCGGTGGACTTCTCCATCGGCCGGACCAGCTAGCGAGGTTCCGCATGGCCAAGCAGCGCACCTATTCGGATAGCGAGGTGACGGCGCGTCTTGCGCGCGACCTGCCGCACTGGTCGCTCGACAAAGGCTTCATCTGCCGCAGGTACACGACCGCCGGCTGGAAGGGCACGCTGATGGTGATCAACGCCGTCGGCCATTTGGCCGAGGCCGCATGGCACCATCCCGAGATCGCCGCATCCTATGCGTGGGTCGAGGTGCGGCTGCAGAATCATTCCGCCAAGGGCATCACCGACAAGGACTTCGAACTGGCAAGGAAGATCGAAGACGTGGTGGCGTGGCAGCCCGGCAAGGAGGGCGGAGCGCTCGAGGGCACGCCCACGGACGAGCAGCACGCCTATATCAAATACGACTAGGCGCTGCCCTGAACGCGGACTTATCGCGCGAGGCGCGGTTCGAGTGAGCGGCTTCCGTTGCTCACTGGCGTACGATAATCTTGCCTGATCGGTTGACGAGAGGCGGTCCATCGATGTTCCGGAAGACCGTTCACCCGCTCGATCTGGTGCTTGCGGTGCTTGCCGCGGTGATGCCGGGCGCTGCGATCTTCTATTGGCTGGCGCTGACCCGTTGGCAGCCGGTCGATTTTCTGATGGGCCTTGCGTATCTGCTGGTAGCCGCATCCACGATGCTGCTGGTCATTGGCGGAATGATCGGCTTTGCGGTCTGGTTCTTCAGCCCGCATCGGTGATCGGGGAGCCGCCCCTGGTCGGCGCCCTCCCGCGCTTTGCGCAAGCCAGCAACATCGCCCAGGCTCAAGGCCCGGCGAACTTGACTTATTGAAACGGACCCCTCCCCAATACGTTGATCTGTCCGAATTGGCGGACCAGGCCGATGACCCTGCTGCACGTCACTGTCGCTAGCCCGGACGATGCGCTGCTCGCGCTCTCGCACGGTGCGGACGGCGTTCACGTGCCGGCGGGGGCGGCGACGCCCGACACGGTGCGCGCGATCGTGGCGGCGGCCCAAGGCCGGCGGGTAAGCGCGGCTGCCAAGCCTGATCTTTCGGCCGCGACCGCGCTGCATGACGCTGGCGCCGGGACCATCGAGGTCGCCCTCGGCCCCGGCGATGCGGACCGTGTTCGCACGCTGGCGGCGCTCGCGCCCGGCGCCCGGCTCATCGGCGCCATCGGGACTGACCGGTTCGATCCGGCTCTGATCCAAACATTGCCGGACAGCGGGTTCGCCGGCGTGACGCTTGACGCGGGGCAGGGGGTGCGGCTCTTCGACCGCACCGACATTGGCGCGCTGGCAGGCGTGGCGGACGAGGTCCGTGCCAGCCGTCTCGCGTTCGGCCTGAGCGGCGCGCTGGAGCCGCCGGACATTCCGCGCCTCCTGTTGCTCGCTCCCGACACGCTGCGGCTCGACCGGCGGCCGATGCGCGCCGGCACGATCGACGCACTGCGCGCGCTGATCCCGAGCGGTCAGGCCCCGGCGCGCGACGACGAGCTCGATGTGCGCCGGAAATCCTCGCGCCGCGACGAGCCGGTCGACCGCGTGTTCGTGCGCGATTTCGTGCTGCCGATGCATATCGGCGTTTACGCGCGCGAGCACGGCAAAACCCAAGATGTGCGCTTCGACGTCGATGTCCGCGTCCTGCGGCAGAGCCAGGCGCCGGCCGACATGCGCGATATCTTTTCCTACGACATCATCACCGACTCGATCCGCATGATCGCGGCGCGCGAGCATGTCGCGCTGGTCGAGGGGCTGGCCGAGACGATCGCGGCGCGGCTCTTGACCTATCCGCGCGTCGCGAGCGTCACCGTGAAGGTGGAAAAGCTCGACACCGGCCCCGGAGGGGTCGGCGTCGAGATCACGCGCGAACGTCCGGCCGAGGCCGCGACGGTGCTCACGCTGCCGCGCAGCGGCGAAGCGTCAACCTGACCGTCCCAACGCTCGTCCCGGCGAAAGCGGGGACCCAGCAAAGTACCGGATGCCCGCTTTCGCGGGCATGTGCGGAAGATCAATACAAGCTCCCCGGCTTCTGCGCCGGCGCCGCCGCCCCTTCGCGCGTGGCGGCGATGGCCGCGCGCGCCGCGCCCATCATCAGCGAATTGTCGTTGCCGAGCGTGACGAGCTGGTAGCCGAGGGAGATCATGTCGCGCGCCCAGGACGGCGCGCCGCAATGGATGCCGGCCGGAATCTTGTGCTTCTTGGCGCCTTCGACGATGAACTTGATCGCGTCCATCACCTTCGGCGTGGTCGGGTCCGCTCCCGGCTGGAAGCCGAGCGAGAGGCCGAGGTCGGAAGGACCGACATAGATCGAGTCGAGGCCCGGTGTCTTCAAGATGGCGTCGAGATTGTCGAGCGCCTGCTGCGTCTCGATCATCGCGATCGTCAGGATCGTCTCGTTGGCGTATTTCCAGTAGTCGGCGCCGCCATACATCACGGCACGGATCGGCCCGAACGAACGGCGCCCGCGCGGCGCGTATCGGCAATTCTGGATGAACTCCTCGCACTCGGCCGGCGTGTTGATCATCGGGCAGACGACGCCGTAGGCGCCGGCGTCGAGCGATTTCATGATGATGTCGGGCATGTTCCACGGCACGCGCACCATCGGGGTCGCGTCGGTCTGCGAGATCGCCTGCAGCATCGGGACGGCGTCGGTGTAGTCGACGAGTCCGTGCTGCATGTCGACCACGACCGAATCCCAGCCGCAGCGCGCCATGCTCTCGGCCGAGGCCGAGCTCGGAATGCCGAGCCAGCCGTTGACGGCGACGCCGCCGTTCTTCCACAGCGTCTTCAGCTTGTTCTCACGCAAGGCGCTTCTCCCCGTATCGGTTTTAAGTCCGGCCGCACAATGGCCATGCGGGCGCGCCGGGGTCAATCATCGTTGCGCTTGACCCCCCATGCGGATGCGGCGGATCATGGCCTGTCCGTTGGCGCATGATCTTGTCGGCGAACCGGTACCCACTTCGCCGGATCATGCGCTCCACCTTTGGCGAGCCCGCGCCGGGCGAGCCTCTTTCCAAAGTGTGAGCCCCAATGACGCCGAACAAGAAGAAGGTGATGCTGCCCCACACCATGGCGAAAGCCGGATGGGACGTGCTCAACGGCCGCGACGACATCGAGGCGGTCGGCTACGATCCCTACATCACGATGCCGGATCTGCAGACGGCGCTGAAGGACACCGATGGGATCGCGCTGTCGCTGACGCCCTTGAAGGCGCCCGAGATCGCGGTCGCGCCGCGCCTGCGCGTCGCCGCCCGCATCGGCGTCGGCTACGACGCGGTCGAGATCCCGGCGCTGACCGCGCGCGGCATCCCGCTGATGGTGGTCGGCACTGCGAATTCGGTCTCGGTGGCCGAGCACGCGATCTTCATGATGTACGCGCTCGCCAAAAAGGTGATGTTTCATGATGCGTCGGTGCGCGACAATCGCTGGCAGGACCGCTGGAAGGACGTGCCGGTCGATCTCGCCGAGAAGACGATCCTGATCGTCGGCTTCGGCCGCATCGGCACGCGCACCGCCAAGCGCTGCCTGGCGATGGACATGCAGGTGCTGATCTACGATCCGTACGTGGCGGCCGCGGCCATCAAGGCCGCGGGCTGCGAACCGGTCGCCGATCTCGACGCCGCGTT
>JAXDNZ010000489.1:0-10502 GCA_034669185.1 Hyphomicrobiales bacterium | reverse complement strand
GAGAAGTGGTCCCGCTCCATCCGGAAGGCGCGGAACTTGCCGGCCGGCGTGTCGTAGCCGGCGCGGCCGGTGGAGACCGGCCATTGATGCAGCGGCCGGCCGTCGACCGCGACGGTCATCTGCTGGCTCGATTTGTCGACGGTGATGAGGACGGCAGCTTGCGCCGGCAGGGCAGACAGCGCCCAGGCGACCAGCGCGAGGCGCAAAAACAGGGACATGATGACGCTCCCGATACGCAACACCCGGCCGGCCCCAAACCGAGGCTAGAAGTCGATTATGGCCGGATAGGTTCCGCCGGAAACAGGGGGTGGGGGCCCTTGGCCGGCGTTAACCTTTCGTTAACCATAATGGCGTGTGCTGGCCCCGCCCCAGCCAAGGAGGCTCGCATGCACGTCATCACGCTGGCGTCGCGCAAGGGCGGCGCCGGGAAGAGCACGCTCACCGCGCAGCTTGCGGCCCACGCGCACACGCTCGGGCGGCGCGTGCACATCATCGACGCCGATCCGCAGGGCTCGCTCAAGCTTTGGCATGCACGGCGGCCGGGCGGACAGCCGACGCTCTCGACGCCGGAGCGCGGCATCGATCGCCCGCTCGCCTTCGCGATGATCGAAGGCGCCGAGTTCGTGTTTATCGACACCGCGCCCACCATGTGGGTCGTGGTCCAGGAGGCTATGCGGGCCGCCACCATGGTGGTGATTCCGGCACGCCCCGGCTTTTTCGATCTTGCGGCGATCACCGAAACCGTGAAAACCGCGCGCGAACGCGACAGACCCTACGCGGTCGTTCTCAATGCGTGTCCGGTGAAGCGCGACGATAAGGAAATGGGATTGGTCACGCAGTCGCGCGCTGAGCTGGAGGCATTGGGAATTCCGGTATGGGCCGGGCAGGTGAGCCAGCGCGCCGGCTTCCAGTCGACCTTGGCAGCCGGCGCGAGCGCGGCCGAGATCGGCCCGCAGACCGCCGCGGCGGCCGAGGTTGCGGCGCTGTGGAGCGCGATCGAGCGGAGCGTCACCGCGATCGAGATCGCGAAGTTCGAGGCCGGGAAGCCGGCGAACGAAGGCCTGACGACACTGGGCGGTCAAGCCGCCTAGCTCCGCCCTCGCAAGTTCCACTCTTAAATTTCGACGGTCCGTTCCTACATGCCCTCAGATCGGAGGGATCATGTCGCAGCCGCTCGTCGTCACCATTCCCCATCGTCTCGGCAAACAGGAAGCGGCGCGACGCTTGCGCAGCGGGCTCGATGCCGCGCGCACGCGCTACGGCCAAGTCCTGGCTGTCCAGGAGGAGACCTGGGTCGGGGACACTCTCACGCTGCGCGTTAGCGCGCTGGGGCAAAGCGCGAACGGCGTGATCGACGTCGCGGAAGATCACCTTCGGCTCGAAGTTCAGCTCCCGTGGCTGCTTGCGAAGCTCGGTGAGACCATCAAGGGAGTGGTCCGCCGCGAAGGCACGCTGCTCCTCGAAAAGAAATAACTAGACCTTCGGTTCGACGCTGGCGCGATCGAAGACCGGGATGTCTTTCAATGTTGTCCGCTTGTCGGGGATATCCTCGGCGCCGTGGCGGACGGCTTCCTGCAATTCATCCAGACCGTCGATGGTCTCGTTCGCGCCGCTGCCCTCGTCGTGGCGGCCGGTGACCTCGCTGCGCGGGCGGGACGCGACCTCGGCCAGGCGCACGCCCTCGTCCGTGATATCGGCTGGGTCCACGATGGGGTCCGCCGGTGCGATGGCGGAAGCGGTCCGGACGCGTCCGCCGCGACTGCGCTTTGTGCCTTTTGTCATTGTTTCCTCCGCGCTTGTTGTCGCGGTGGAAACGGTGAGGGCGCGGAACTGGTTCCGCGCCCTCGGAAACCTCGTTCTTATTCTGGGTCAGGCGGCTGCGGCGCGCCGCGGCAAGGGATATTCGGCACTCTCGTACAGCCGGCGGATACCGGCGCTATCGAAGCGCTGCTCGTCGACCTCCATGTGGGCGCCAACAAGCGATTCCGGCGGAAGCACCTCGACGGCGAAACGGACAGCCTCGGCGGCGCTGTTGAAGCGCTTGTAGCCGGTCGGGATGTGGCGCGTTTTGCGGCCGCGGGTCGGGAAGAGTTCGGCCGAAGTGTTGAAGTCGAAAGCGGACATGGCTCACTCCAATGTGGTTACCGGTAAGTATTCGAACGTCGCAGAAAATCGCAGCGCTCGGCCGATTTGGAACGACCAGCCATATATAGGCAGGAATCCGGCAAAAACCAGAGTTCCCGTGGGTCAACTTTGCGGCGGCCCGTCTAGGGCGCAGTGCCGTCTCGGGGCGCAAATCCGGCCCGTTTCAGCCGCATGATCTCGCGATCGAGGCTTCCAAGGAACGCCGAGCGATCTTTTGGCGAAAACGGCTTCGGCCCGGAGGTGATCTCGCCGGCCGAGCGCAACTGATCCATCAGATTGCGGGTCGCGAGTGCCATGCCGATGGAGGCCTCGCTGAACGGCCTGCCGTTCGGCGCGATGGCGACCGCGCCGGCCTTGACCGCACGCGCCGCCAGAGGGACGTCGGCCGTGATGACGATCACGCCTGGCGCGGCGCGCTCGGCGATATGGTCGTCGGCCTTGTCCATGCCGGTGGATACGACGATGCGCTCGATGAAGGGCTCGCGCGGCACCGCGATAAGGCTGTTGCTCACCACCACGACCTTGGCGCCGTGGCGCCCGGCAACGCGATAGACTTCCTGCTTTACCGGACAGGCATCGGCGTCGATGTAGATGGTGATGGCAGGGGACGCGGCGGTCACGTCACGGCGTCAGGCGCGTCCGAATGCAATTGGTCCGCGCGGACGCGGACCAAGATCTTGCAACGGCGCTTTCAGCGTCAATCGGCGAGGTGAAGGTCACGTGACCTTCAGGTTCTCCGCCGAGCTCTTGCCGCGATTGCTCACGAGCTCGTATTCGACCCGCTGGCCCTCGTTGAGCGAGCTCAGGCCGGCGCGCTCGACGGCCGAGATATGCACAAACACGTCCTTGCCGCCGTCGGACGGCTGAATGAAGCCGTAGCCTTTGGTCGGGTTGAACCACTTCACAGTTCCGCTAGCCATTTATCGATCTCCTCATGTGGCGGCGCAGTCGGCGACCCTGCTTAGCGGCAACAAGAACTCGTTAGCCAATAAGAACGTGGGCGTCTCGCGTCGTGCCGGTTCACCTACACGCGTTCGAGGGATGAGTCCACCCACGGGGCGGTCGCCGCCCTGCCATACGGGGGGTGCCTCACGCCCTGAGGGCCGAGATAACTGTCGCTCTCACCACCGTAATTTTGCCCCGTCCCCGCCGGCCGTGGCGCCCGCGGTCGCCGTCCTGAATGTTGACGCCGGTCGGGACGATTTGCAGTCTGAAGCCGCACGGCCGGCTGCCCGATGCCGATCCCGCGGCTGGGTGTCGGACGCGCTCACACCCGTTCGACGAACGAATCGACCACGCGCTTCTCGCCGGCCTTGTCGAACGCGATGGTGAGCTTGTTGCCGTCGACGTGGGTCACATTGCCGTTGCCGAACTTCTGGTGAAAGACGCGGTCGCCGGGCCCGAACGGCGAGACCGTGCCGGTGGATTTCGCCACCAACTCACCTTCGATCGTCAGCGGCATGCGCTTCCTTGCGCTCTCCCGCTCCTTCTTTCGCCCCGGCGGAGGGGAGATCGTCGCATCGGCCTGCTGCGTCAACGTGACATCGTCCTGACCGGCGAACTCCGCGTCCTCCTCGTCGAATCCGCGCGCCTTGCGCGCCTGCGCGCGCTGCCAGCCGGGCGTCGAGTAATTCGAGCCGAAAGCCCCCATGGTGTCGAAACGCGAGGCGCCGTAATTCGCGCCGTATCCGCCAAAGCCGCCCTTGGTCTCGGTGACCTCGACATGCGCCTCGGACAACTCGTCGAGGAAGCGCGAGGGGATTGCCGAGGACCAGCTTCCATGAATGCGCCGGTTCGACACGAATGAGATCGTCGCGCGCTTGCGCGCACGGGTGAGGCCGACATGAGCGAGGCGGCGCTCTTCCTCCAGCCCTGCGCGGCCCTGATCGTCGAGCGAGCGCTGGTGCGGCAGCAGACCTTCCTCCCAGCCGGGCAGGAAAACCGTGTTGAATTCCAATCCCTTTGCAGAATGCAGCGTCATGATCGACACGGCTTCGCTGCCTTCGCCTTTGTCGGTGTCCATCACCAGCGAGATATGCTCGAGGAAACCCGAGAGGTTCTCGAACTCCTCCATGGAGCGGACCAGTTCTTTCAGGTTCTCCAGCCGCCCGGCCGCGTCGGCTGAGCGGTCCTTCTGCCACATCTCGGTGTAACCGGACTCGTCGAGCACGATCTCGGCCAATTCCGTGTGCGGGATGGCGTCGCGCTGCGCGCGCCAGCGGTCGAACGCCGCGACGAGGTCACGCAAGCTCCCCCGCGGCTTCGCCTTAAGCTCCTC
The DNA here is from genome assembly GCA_034669185.1 of Hyphomicrobiales bacterium. GTDB lineage: Bacteria > Pseudomonadota > Alphaproteobacteria > Rhizobiales > Xanthobacteraceae > PALSA-894. The sequence continues at coordinate 6,079 of JAXDNZ010000489.1, read as the reverse complement.
GGTTTCGGTGAGCAGACGCGCGGCCTGGAGCAGCGGCACGTTCTCCCGTCGTGCATGCATCTGCAATGTTTGCAGCGTCGCGTCGCCGAGGCCCCGGCGCGGCACGTTGACGATGCGCTCGAAGGCCAAGTCGTCCGCAGGCTGGTTGACGAGGCGCAGGTATGCCAGCGCGTCGCGGATCTCGGCGCGCTCGTAGAAGCGCGGGCCGCCGATCACCCGATAGGGCAGGCCAAGGGTGACGAAGCGATCCTCGAATTCGCGCATCTGAAACGATGCGCGGACGAGGATTGCCATCTCATTGAGGGATTCACCGTTGCGCTGCAGCTCCTCGATCTGTTCGCCGACGGTTCGCGCCTCTTCTTCGCTGTCCCATGCGGCCGTGACGGCCACCTTTTCGCCCAGCGCGTCCTCGGTGCGCAGCGTCTTGCCGAGCCGGCCCTCGTTGTGCGCGATGAGATGCGAGGCCGCGCCGAGGATATGACCGGTCGAGCGGTAGTTGCGCTCCAGCCGGATCACCTTGGCGCCGGGAAAATCGTGCTCGAAGCGCAGGATGTTGTCGACTTCCGCACCGCGCCAGCCGTAGATCGACTGATCGTCGTCGCCGACGCAGCAGATGTTCTTCGAGCCCTGTCCGATCAGGCGCAGCCATAGATATTGCGCGACGTTGGTGTCCTGATATTCGTCGACGAGCACGAACCTGAAGCGCTCCTGATATTGGCGAAGCACCTGCGGCTGCTCGCGGAACAACCGCAACATCTCGATCAGGAGATCGCCGAAGTCGGCGGCGTTGAGGGTCTTGAGCCGCTCCTGATAGGCCTTGTAGAGCGCGATGCCGCGTCCCCCCGCAAAGCTTGCCGCCTCGCCGGCGGGGACCTTGTCGGGGGTCAGCCCGCGGTTCTTCCAGCCGTCGATGATCACCGCCAGCACGCGCCCGGGCCAGCGTTTTTCGTCGATATTCTCAGCCTCTAGCAGCTGCTTTAAAAGCCGAATTTGATCGTCGACATCCAGGATGGTGAAATCCGGCTTGAGGTCCACCATCTCGGCGTGGCGGCGCAGGATCTTCACGCCGATCGAATGGAAGGTGCCAAGCCAGGGCATTCCCTCGACGATCTGTCCCACCATCGCGCCGACGCGGGTCTTCATCTCACGCGCCGCCGTGTTGGTGAAGGTGACGGCGAGGATCTCGGACGGGCGCGCGCGCCCGAGACTGAGGATATGGGCGATGCGCGTTGTTAGAACACGCGTCTTGCCTGTGCCGGCGCCGGCCAGCACCAGCAGCGGGCCGTCGAGCGTTTCGACCGCCTCGCGCTGCTCGGGATTGAGGCCGCTGAGATACGGCGCCGCGATCGTCGCGCGGGCGCGCGCCGCGATGCCTCCCGCAGCGGGAACGGAAGTTCCGGTGAGTTGCTGACGCGAAGGTTCTGCCACCAAGAGCTTTCAAGCCGAATCTGTTTGCACCTTGAAAATGGCATCGCGACCCCGCTTTGGCGAGGGGACGGTGCGCTGAAAAATCGGCTGACCTCAGCCTTTGACCGGCATCGCGATTGCGCGGCCGGCGGCTTCGGGACGCGGCAGGCGCGCGTGCGCGGTCTTCATGCGAGCGAGCGCGCGGTTCACGGTGTCGGGGAACGGCGCGACCTTCTTCGCCGTCATGTCGACGTGCAGCGTCATGTTCTCCGATGTCGCCGAGACCCAGCCGTCGGTCGCATGGAACAGCTGCTGGAAATAGTGGATGCGCTTGGCGTCGTAGTCGAGCATCTGGAACGTCACCCGCACCGGGTCGCCTTCGTGCAATTCGCGCAGGTAACGCACGTGCGCTTCGGCCGTGAAGGTCGAATGCTTCTGCCTGTTGAGATACTCGGCACCGATACCGAGCAGTTCGTAGGCCTCATCCACGCAGCGGTCGAACAGCACGTTGTAGTAGGCCATGTTGAGGTGGCCGTTGTAGTCGATCCAGGCCGGCTCGACGCGCATCACGGAGGAGACGAAAGGCGCGAAGAACAACGGTTCGAGGTCGGTACGATCGAGCATCAGACAATCCCGGCGGATCGAATGCGGCGGCGAATCGTAACCGTTGCGTTTGCGTTCGCAAAGCGATTTTCGGCCCGCGGCGGCGACTTTGCGGCAGGGTCGTCAACTCTGATAACGTCCGGCCGAACAGACCGGCGGGACATCATGGCATTGGCGGCGGATACGGTTCCCACGATGGCGCGGCGCAATCAAAAAGCCGTCGAGGCGGTTACGGCTGCGCTCGCCGCCAAGTTTGGCAATCGGCTCGTCACGTCGCTCGCGGTGCGCCAGCAGCACGCCAACGTGCTGACCTGGATCGAGAATCAGCCGCCGGATGCGGTGGTGTTTCCGCAATCGGCCGACGACGTGCGCGACACCGTGCGCATCTGCACGCAGCACCGCGTGCCGGTCATCCCGTATGGCACCGGCACGTCGCTCGAAGGTCACATCAACGCGCCTTACGGCGGCGTCTCGATCGATTTCCGCGACATGAACCGGGTGCTCGCGGTGCATGCCGAGGACCTCGATTGCGTGGTCGAGCCGGGGGTCACTCGCAAGCAGCTCAACGAGCACCTGCGCGACCAGGGCCTGTTCTTCCCGATCGATCCCGGCGCCGATGCTTCGATCGGCGGCATGGCGTCGACGCGCGCATCGGGCACGAATGCCGTGCGCTACGGCACCATGAAGGACAACGTGCTCTCGCTCAAAGTCGTGCTCGCGAACGGCGAGGCGATCACGACCGGGCGGCGTGCGAAGAAGTCCGCCGCCGGCTACGACCTCACGCGGCTGTTCGTCGGCGCGGAGGGGACGCTCGGCGTCATCACCGAGGTGACGGTGAAGCTGCACGGCATCCCGGAGCAGATCGCCGGCGGCGTGTGTCCGTTCCCCTCCGTCGAAGCGGCGTGCCAGGCGACCATCGCGACGATCCAGTCGGGCATCCCGGTTGCGCGCATCGAGCTGCTCGACGAACTGCAAGTGAAGGCCGCGAACGCCTATTCCAGGCTCGGATTGCCCGAGACGCCGATGCTGTTCCTGGAATTCCACGGGACGGAAGCCGGCGTGAAAGAACAATCCGAGCGGTTCGGCGAGATCTCGGCGGATCTCGGCGGCGGTCCGTTCCGCTGGACCGCGAATGCCGAGGAGCGCACCAAGCTCTGGCAGGCACGCCATGACGCCTATTGGGCTTGCATCGGACTACGGCCCGGCGCGAAAGCGTTTGCGACCGATGTCTGCGTGCCGCTCTCGCGGCTGGCCGAATGCGTCAACGAGACGCAGCGCGATATCGCCGACAACAAACTGGTCGCGCCGATTGTCGGACATGTGGGCGACGGCAATTTCCATGTCTCGGTGCTGCTCGACATGGACGATCCCGCGGAGGTCGCGGCCGCGAAGCGATTCAACGAACGTTTGGTGGAGCGTGCGCTCGCCATGGAAGGGACATGCACCGGGGAGCACGGGGTCGGGCAGGGCAAGATGAAATATCTCGCCGCCGAGCACGGCCCGGCGCTCGAGGCAATGCGCACGATCAAACGCGCGCTCGACCCGCAGGACCTCATGAATCCCGGAAAAATCGTCGCATTTTGATCGACTTGGCTGAAACCGACATATAATCGCCGCCTTGGCTGGGATACCGTCGAGTCGGGCCCTTGGCCGGTGGCGGTCCCGCGACAGCATGAGGCGCGCTTTTTGAAAGATGCGCCCGGAGCACCTTGGTGCAGACGACCCTGCTTGGATTGAGCGTTGCGATCATTCTGGCGCTGGTGGCGGCGCTGGTGGGACCGCATTTCGTCGACTGGACGAGCTATCGCGCGCACTTCGAGAGCGAGGCGACCCGGCTCACCGGATTGCCGGTGCGCATCAATGGGCCAATCGAGGTGCGGCTGCTGCCGACGCCGACGCTGACGCTGGCGAATATCGAGGCGGGCGACATCGCGGCGCCGCGGCTTGCCGCTCGCGAGCTGTATGCCGAGCTTGCGCTCGGCTCGCTGGTGCGCGGCGAGTTCCGCGCCTCCGACATGCGCATCGTCGCGCCCGACATCAAGCTCGCGCTTGACGCCGACGGCCGTCTCGATTGGCCGGCAGTGCGCATGGGCTTCGACCCGGACCAGCTCTTGCTCCAGCGCGTCGCGATCGAGGGCGGGCGGCTGGCGTTCAGCGATACCGCGAGCGGTGTTGCGGTCACCCTCGAAGGGCTGTGGTTCAACGGTGAATTGCGTTCGCTGCTCGGTCCGGTGAAGGGCGAGGGCGGCTTCATGGCCGCCGGCGAGCGCTACGGCTATCGCGTGTCGGCGAGCCGCGCCGGCGAGGACGGCGCGATGAAGCTCCGCGTCGGTCTCGATCCGGCCGACCGGCCGTTGAGCATCGTCGCCGACGGTGCGATGCGCATCGACGCCAGAGCGCCGCAGTTTGAGGGAACGCTCTCGGTAGCGCGCCCCGTCGCCATTGCGGGCGCCAATGGTCGCGGCGTGATCGCGGTGCCGTGGCGCGTGACGAGCCGCGTCAAGGCAAGTCCCGTGCAGGCGCTGTTCGAACAGCTCGAATATCAATACGGACCCGACGACCGCGCGCTCAAGCTCGCCGGCACCGCGGAAATGCGCTTCGGCAAAGCACCGCGTCTCGAAGGGGTCCTCTCCGCGCGCCAGGCAGACCTCGACCGCGCGCTCGACCTGCCCGACGCAGCGCGCCGCCTGCCGTTCGCGGCGCTCAAGCAGGTGATCGAATCCTTCGGCGGCGCCTATCGGCCCGCGTTTCCTGTCCGGCTCGGCATCGGTCTCGACAGCGTGACTCTCGCGGGCGGCACCCTGCAGGGCCTGCGCGGCGATCTCAACATGGAGGCCGGCGGCTGGGACATCGAGACGCTCGAGTTTCGCGCACCGGGCTTCGCGCAGGTCCGCCTCAGCGGCCGTCTCGCGGTCGATGCGCAGGGGGTCTCCTTCAAGGGTCCTGCGAAGATCGAGGCCAATGATCCGAAAGGTCTGTTCGCGTGGCTCGAAGGCCGCGCGCCGGATAGCGGTTCGGCGCAAGTCGGACCGCTCCGCGCAGCCGGCGACTTGACCATCGGCGCGCTGGAGATCGCAGCCGATCGGCTGCGTGTGGAGTTCGACCGCAAGACCATTGAAGGTCGGCTCGCGTATTCGTATGCGGCGGAGGGGCGGGCGGCGCGCCTCGAAGCCGAGCTGAAGGCGGCCGAGCTCGACCTTGATGGCCTGCTGGGTTTTGCGCGCACGGCACTCGACGGTACCGCCTTCGAACGGCCGGGCGAGGTGGCGCTCACCGCCGACATCGGCCGGGCGACCGTCGCAGGCGTCGAGGCGAAGGGCGTGAAGGGCACGCTCAAGCTCGATCCCGCCGGTCTCACGTTCGACCGCGTTCAGATTGCCGATGTGGCGGGCGCCGCGTTCAGCCTCAACGGCCGCCTGGACGGCCCGCTTTCGGCGCCGCAAGGCAATGTCACCTTCGAGGTCGATGCACGCGGGCTCGAAGGCACCGCGGCGGTGCTCGCGAAATTCCTGCCGCAGGCCGCCGAACCGCTGCGCGCGGCGGCTGCGAAGCTGACGCCGCTGAAGGCGCGCGCCACGCTCCATCTCGAACGTGCGACCGCAGGCGGCAGCAATGCCAAGCTTGCGCTCGAAGGAACGGCGGGCGCGCTTCGCTTGCGTCTCTCGACCGAAGCGAGCGGCGACATCGCGGCCCTGACGCTGCCCGAGCTTCGTCTCAATGCTCAGATCACCACGAGCGACGGCAGCGTTCTTGTTGCGCTGGCCGGGCTCGAACGCCTGGTCGCTGTCGACCGCCGGCCGGGTGCGCTCAATGTCACGGCACGCAGCGCGGCCGGCAGCGACCTGCGGCTCGACGCGCGCCTGACCGCAGGCGGTCTGGACCTCAGCGCGATCGGCACGACGCGTCTGTTCACGCCGGCCGGACTTGCGGCGGTGCTGGACGTTGCGCTGCAGGCAGATGCCGCGCCGTTGCGGCGGCCTGCGGCGGCGCTACCGCTCAAGCTGCAGGCGCGGATCAATGCGAATGCGGACGAGATCGCAATCGAGAATCTCTCCGGCGCAATCGCTGG